>JABJKO010000005.1 GCA_018660305.1 Rhodospirillaceae bacterium | reverse complement strand
CTCATGGTTGGTGGAATCAATCCGTACCTTGGTCGACACATAGGGAGTCTCATCGATTTCCGCGAGCAGCCACCCCAGGGCTTCTTCCGATTTGCCGTCGCCATATTGCGGCGCCGTATCGAACCAGTTGATGCCGTGATCGAGCGCCATCCGGACGGCGCGCCGCCTCGTGTCGTCATCGGCATCGATCAGGATCCCACCGGATCGGCCGCCGCCAAAGGCGATTTCCGAAATCTGCAGTTCAGTTTTTCCTAAGCGGCGATATTTCACCTATCCCCTCCACAATAGCGAATATCGAGTATCAGGCGGTCGGGTGGTCCGGACAAGCCCGCCTGACGCGGTAACGATAATTTCCATTAACCATACCTCTTTAGACGGGCTTCAGCATTCACTGGTTATAACAATCGGAGGCTTGGGGGAGCCTATTTTGGATACGCGTTCAGCAGAGTAGTTGCCAGCAGTATGGCGTAGCGCAAGTGCCTGTTTGTGTCGGCGTAGGTAGTAGTTGGAGGAATCCGGTGACGGATTTTGGCGTAGGCGTAGTAAGTAGTGAAGTTAACGGACTGCACGGGGGGTGGGAGACACCTTATTCCGCGCAGGCAAGTGGAGCGCCTCGCCTTGGTTTCAGGGAAAGGCGGTGGTTGCCGGCCCTCATGGCGGCAAGCGATTTGATCGTCCTATCGATCTGCCTTTACCTCGCTTGTCTTCTCCGCGTATTCGCTAATCAGTGGTTTCCCATTTCCATCGACACGTCGGTTTATGCAGGAATATCGGCCGCTGTGGTCATTATTCCCATAGCCTATTACCTCCTCGGCATGTATCCGGGCTACGGGTTGAGCGAAGTGGACAGGCTTCGTCGCCAGGTTCAGGTCACGGCGCTGGTCTTTTCGAGTCTCCTGGTCTGGGATTATCTCGCCCTGGACGGATCCTGGTCGCGCGGAATTCTGCTCGCTACATGGATCCTGGCGACAGTAAGTATACCTGTATCCTGCTCGTTATTTCGCAATGCCTGTCTTCGACGGAATATCTGGGGGACCCCGGTCGCCATCGTTGGTGCGGGAAAGGCCGGTGAAAACGTCATCGGACTATTACGGGCTGACAGAAAACTCGGCTTTATTCCGACGGCTGTCCTGGATGTTGATCCGGCTCTAAAAAACTCGCTCGTTTCCGAAGTGCCGGTCCTCGGCACCCCCGAGGAAGCCTACAGGCTGGCCGGCGCAATCAAGACCTGCGCTGTTGCCATGCCCGATCTGGGCGCCGAGAAACTGGCTGAATTGAGCGCCCGGTTACCATTTCCGCAAATCGTCATCATACCTGATTTGCGCGGCCTCCAGAGCGCGTGGGTCACCGCCCGGGATATCGGTGGTGTTCTTGGGATCGAAGTAAAAAAGAACCTGCTTCTCAAACATAACCGCCTTGTCAAACGGGTTGTCGAGGTCGCCCTTTGTCTGCCTCTGCTCCTGGTTTCCCTACCCATATTGGCTCTCTTGAGCACCATTATCTTTGTTGTCAGCCCCGGCAAGCCATTCTACGCCCAGCGGCGGGAAGGTGCCGATGGGCGTGATTTCCATATGTACAAGCTCCGCTCCATGTATCCCGATGCGGAAGAGCGGTTGGAGCAACATCTGACGGAATACCCAGAGCAGCGCGATGAATGGCAGCGCCGTTTCAAACTGTGCGATGACCCCCGCGTCCTGCCCTTCATCGGTAATTTTATCCGTAAAAGCAGCCTGGATGAATTGCCGCAGATTTTGAATGTATTGCGGGGCGAAATGAGCCTCGTCGGTCCGCGGCCGTTTCCCTTTTATCATCTGGATTGCTACGAGCCGGAATTTCGGGCCTTTCGCCAAAGCGTTCCGCCTGGCCTGACGGGGCTATGGCAGGTCGAAGTTCGCTCCGATGGCGAGATGGAAGATCAGATTTTGCATGATAGCTACTACATCCGGAACTGGTCATTTTGGCTCGATATCCTCATCCTCTTTAAGACGGTGGCTGTCGTGGTTTCCGGAAAAGGGGCCCGCTGACGGATTTGGCCACCCGTTGGCCTGCCTGGCCGGACGGTCTTTACGAACTGTTAGTGCTTTTGAGTGCTTTTGACTGGTCGTCGTGTAGAATGTCTAACGTCAGCGCCTATGGAACAAACTAGCGGCATTTCATAAGAGAGGATTTCTGGTTCATCGTAATGACCCGTAGGGGAATGAAGATGAAACAGAAATCGCAGACACGACAGACCGGTGCGACCAAGGCAATCAAGG
>JABJKO010000006.1 GCA_018660305.1 Rhodospirillaceae bacterium | reverse complement strand
GGATCGCGCATCCAGGTTTCTATCTGGGTGACCGACAAGCGTCTTGGCCGTGCCGTCAGGGGCGGGGTCGGGGTCGGAGGCGCCATGGGCCGGATGGCCTCCGGCTCATCGAGGGCCGCCTGCCAGCCCAGCCAGTTATCCGGTGCGCCGGCGCCGTGGAATTTCCTGGCGGCGTCCCTGTCGCCGGCCGCGATCAGGGCATTCTCGATCCGTAGCAGCCAGCGGGCCGGGACCGTCGGGGTGCCATCGACCCGCTCGGCCCTTGTGATCAGGATCTCTTCGGCACAAAAGGCCTGCGCGAAATCATGGGCGCTCAGCCCTACCCGGCGCTCCGGCGGCGGCAGGCCGAAGGCGGCCCGCATGGGGCGGCTCATCCAGGGATCGGCCGCCGGTTCCGTGGGCCAGGTGCCTTCATTGAGCCCGGCGAGACAGATCAAATCGGCGTGCTGCAGCCTGGCTTCCAGCAGCCCCCAGATGTGCAGCCTCGGATGCAGCCCAAAGCGCGGCCGCACCGTACGGCCGGACATCAGGGTTTCGAAAAAGGCCGGATAATCGGCGCCGTCGATGGGAGGAAAGATGCCGATGGATTCCTGCAGCTCGGCGACAAAGCCCGCCGCTGCGTCGCCGTCGTCACCCTGCCAGAGACGGGCGCCGCCGTCCTGGTCGGCACTTGCCGCCAGCGCTTCCGCAAAAATCATGTGGGCCATCACCAGTTCGGCCACCATTACCGGGCCCGGCCGGGCCATCAGACCGGTCACCGCGCCGGCCATGCTCTCCAGCCCGTCGAGCCAATCCAACACCTCTTCCACATCGTCGCACTCGGCGAGGGCCGCGCGCAGACCGTTGAAGCCGGGAGCGGGCCGGGGCCCGCGCAGGACGAGCTGTTCCAGCCGCCGGACAAGGGAGCGAAAAACCCCGACGTCCCTGCCGCCGGCTGCCAGAGGATGCTTGAGCAGCGCCAGCAGCGAGATGGGCGCCAGCGCTTCGGCGATGCAGGCGGCGGTCAACCGCAGATAGGTGCCCACCGGCGTGTCGGTGAGGGGCGTGCCGGCGGAATCATCGATCTCGATATCCCAGCGCCCAAGCTCGGCGGCGACCCGCCGTGCCAGCGCCCGGTCCGGTGTTATCAGCGCGGCGGTGCGGCCCGATGTCTCCAGCGCGCGGCGCAGGGCCAGCGCGATGATTCCGGCTTCTTCCTGCGGCCCCGGACAGGCGACGAACTGCACATCGTCCAGCGCCCCGGTCCCGTCGAAATCATGGGTCACCGTCTCCTCGGAGGGCGGGTGGAGCGCGGCCCGGATCAGTCGGCCCCGGGCGTCATTGCAGGCAGGCGCCAGGCCGCTATGCCAGAGTGCGACGGCAGTGGGCGCGACGCCGATCTTCGCCAGCAGCTTCCGCATGCCGAATTGCGGGTGCGTCGCTTCCAGCGCAGGATCTTCGTCGGCGGTGATGTCCGGATCGAGTCCGGGAAGCACCACCGCCCCCTGCGGCAGGGTGGCGACTACCTCCAGCAGGTCCGCGGTGGCCGGGACGCTGCCCGTCGAGCCCGCCGCGATCACCGGTGCATCGGGCGGGTTTTGCCGCCAGGAAGCGGTCTGTCCTTCGATCAGCGCGTTGCGCCGTGCGGCCGGGTCGACACAGCCCAGCGCCTCGACGACAGCGGGCCAGCGCTCGGTGAGGATGACCAGAAACTCGAGGGTGATCTGCCAGTGCGCCGCATAATCGTCGGGCACGAGCGCGGCGAGCCCGTCGAACGACAGCCTTTCGGTCTGAACCTGGTCGAGGAGATCGGCGAGGCCACCGGCCAGCCGCGTCGCCCGGGCCGGTGACAAATTGCCGTCGTCCCGCGTGCGCGCCTGTTCCAGAACCAGCCGGCTGAGGGCCAGCCGGCGCTGCAAATCGGGGATGGCGGGGGGCAGATCCAGGGCATCGCGTCCGCCCGGCTCGTCTTCGGCGGCGAGCAAGGGGTCGATTTCCTCGGTTTCGCCGATGGGCAGCATGCGCGGCAGGAGAAGCGCGGCGCCGTCGCTGCGGCGGAGAAAGGCCTCGGTCAGGGCACGGCAGGCGCGCCGTGTCGGCAGCAATATTGTCGCGGCGCTGAGGGCCAGCGGGTCGTCCGCATGGCGTTCCAGCAGACCCAGCGCCAGCGCATCGACAAAGGGGAGGCCGGGCGGGATCGTATAGATCGTCGGGTGATCCGCCATTTTTCCCGGTTACCCCTTTTTCGTGAGGTGCTGTTCGGCGACTTTGAGGCCGGCTGGTGTGCCGATATGGTGCCAGTCACCATCATGGATAATGCCGAAAAGCCGCCCCGCCGTCTCGGCTTCGTCATAGAGCCGGGTCAGGGAAAACGGCCCGGCGGGCGCGCTGGCGAACAGGCGCGGGTGCAGAAGCTGGACACCGGTAAAGACATAAGGCGCGGCGGGATCATCGCGGCGGCGGCGCAGGGTGGCCGCGCCGTCCCCCTCCAGGGTGTAATCGCCGACACCGTCATAGCCGGTGGCGGTCGCTACCGGATGGAGCAGCAGCAGCGCATCCATGGCGTCTTCCCGCCACGAAGCCGCGAGCCGCCGCAGGGCCGGTGTCCCGCCGTCCGCCCAGGTGATGTCCGCATTGACCACGTAGAACGGATCGTCACCGAGATGGGGCAGGGCCTTTGTTACGCCACCGCCGGTTTCCAGAAGCTGATCCGTCTCCCAGGACAGAATGGTACGGGGCGCGCTGCGGTTTCCGAGATGGGTTTCGATCATCTCCCCCAGATAGTGGAGATTGACGACCGCCTCTTCCGTCCCGGCGTCGGCGAGATGATCCAGCGCCCGGTCCAGCAGGGTCTGCCCGGCGACGGAAATCAACGGCTTGGGCCGGGTTGCGGTCAGGGGCCGCATGCGCAGCCCGAGACCGGCCGCCAGCACCATGGCTTTCCTGATCGCGGGCGTCATTCGGATATCCCGCAGGGCGGGATGATGCGCTGCGCCGCCGGGATGTGGTGATCGAGCCAGGCCCGGATGGGCGCCAGAACCGGGTGGGTGCAGGCGGCCTCGAGCAGGCGCCACACCCGGGGGATGTGGGGCAGATAGTCGTTCTTGCCGTCGCGCACGCTGAGCCGGGTGAAAATGCCGATGACCTTGGCATGCCGCTGCGCGCCGAGGATGGCCATGGAGCGGTCGAAACTTTCCCGGTCCAGCGCCGGAAAGGCGGTGAGATAGCGCTCGCGCATGGCGGAGGCTATTTCGGGGGAAATGTCGCGGCGGGCATCTTCGATCAGCGAGACCAGATCGTACGTCACCGGGCCGCGCACCGCGTCCTGAAAATCCAGCAGACCGCAGGCGGCAATTCCGTCACGGCCGTCCAGCCGCATCAGATTGTCCACATGATAATCGCGCAGCACCAGCGTCTCCGGCACCGAGCGGATATGGCGCAGGGTCAGGCGCCAGAGGTCGCCATATTCCCGTGCTGTGCCGTCCGGCAGTGTGGCGCCGGTGAACTGGGGTACGAACCAGTCGGTCAGCAGCGCCGCTTCGTCGAGCAACCTGGCATCGTCATAGGGAGCAAGTAAGGCCGGTATGACCTGGGCGGCCGGCCGGCCGTGGAGATCGATCAGCAGATCGGTGGCCAGTTCATACAGGCGGATTTCGTCTTCTCCCCGTGCCAGCAGGCGGGTGAAGGTATCGTCCCCCAGATCCTCCAGCAGGATAAAGCCGGCCTCCGCATCATCGGCAAGAATTCGCGGCGCGCTATAGCCGAGACCGGTGAGGTGGCGCGCGATGGTCAGAAACGGCCGCACGTCCTCCCTGGGCGGTGGCGCGTCCATCAGCACGGCGCGCTGGCCATCCATTTCAAGCCGGTCGTAGCGCCGGAAAGAGGCATCCGCCGCGAGTATCCGCCGGTCGGCATCGCCCCAGCCGGCGGCATCGAGAAAGGCCGCGATCTGCGTGTCCCGCTCAGCCATGCAGCACCTCATCGTCGAGGCGGTCTCCGCCCCAATTGCCACGGGGCTCTATCACCGCCTGACGGGCTTCCGGGCTGTCGCCGGGCAGAAGGGTGATATCGAGCCTCGCCGCCGGCAAAAGAGACCCCAGCCGGTCCGGCCATTCGATGAGTGAGACATCCTCGGCAAAGGCGTCTTCAATTCCCAGCTCCAGCGCTTCCGCCGGCCGTTCCAGCCGGTAGAGGTCGATGTGATAGATGGTAAAGCCGGCCATGGGGTAGGTTTGCACCAGGGTAAAGGTGGGGCTTGGCACCTCCTCCACCGGCAGGCCATCCAGCGCCGCCCGCGCATTTATAAAGCTTCGCGCGAAGGCGGTTTTTCCCATACCCAGATCCCCGATCAAGGCGAAGACGTCGCCGGGCAGCGCGATGGCGGCCAGCCGTGCGGCAAAGGCCTCTGTCGCCGCCAGATCGGCCAACGACACGGTCACCGCACTCTCGGAATTTTGCGCATTCCTCATCGATTGCTTGTACCGGCGGGGCGCGAATCCCGCAACCGGTGGAAAGGCTGGCTAGAGCCCTATGGAGGCGCTTGTGTAGCCGAGATTAGCTGGTTAGTGGGGCAGGCCGGGTCCGCTGGCGCGGGCCGGCAGGGTGCAGATGACCTTGGTCCCCTCATCGGCGGCGGATTCGAGCACCACGCTGCCGCCATGGAGTTCGACGAAACTCTTGACCAGAGACAGTCCCAGCCCGGCGCCGGAGCGGCGCGCCTCCGGGTTCGAGCCCCGTTCGAACTTGCCGAACACACGTTCCTGGTCTTCGGCGCTGATCCCGATGCCGCTGTCCCGCGTGGTCAGGATAATCTCGCCGTTATCCCGTTTGGCGGAGAGCACGATTTCGCCATTGTCCGGTGTGAATTTGACCGCATTGGACAGAATGTTGAACAGGGCCTGTTTGAGGCGGCGCTCGTCGGCGACGATGCTGCCGATATCGTCGGGGCACTCGCAGGCGAGATCGATGGATTTCTGTCTTGCGCGCTCCCGCACCAGACCCAGCACGCTGGTCAGCACGGTGTTGAGGTCGATGGAATCGAGCTCCAGGCTCATATGGCCCGCTTCGATGGTGGCGAGGTCCAGGATGTCGTCGATCAGCAGCAGCAGCCGGTTCGACGATTCCAGGATGCCGGCGGCATATTCGGTCTGCCGGTCGTTGAGATCGCCGAAATACTGACCCGCCAGGATCTCGGTGAACCCGATGATGGTGTTCAGCGGCGTGCGCAGCTCATAGGAGACATTGGCGATAAATTCCGATTTCAGGCGGTCGGCGGTCTCCAGCGCCTCGTTGCGTTCGCGCAGCGCGCGCTCCATGTTGATGGCGGCGGTGACATCCAGATAGCTGAGAAGCACGGCGCCGTCGGGCAGGGGCACGGTGGCGAAATCGAGAACACTGTTGTCGGATCGTTCGATGCGGCCGGTGTTCGGTTCGCGGGCTGTGAGGGTGCCGATGAGGCGTTCTTTTTCCTCCATCCAGTCGTCCACCGGATGGAGGAGCTCGGCCATGCGGTCGACAATTTCCGAAATATGCGGTTCGTTGTCGAGTTCCTGGGCGGGGATTTCCCACATGCTGCCAAAGGCCGGATTGGACAGCTTGAGGCGGCCATTGGCGCCGATCACAGCGACACCTTCATAAAGATTATCCAGCGTCTCCCGCTGCACCGCGATCAGCGTGTAGTAGTTGCGCTCCAGCGCGACCGCGTCGGTGACGTCTTCCCACAACATCAGCAATCCACCGAACGGATGGGGAATGGCAACCCATCGCAGGGTCTTGTCGTCGGGCAGATGAAGGGTTTCCTCCAGCGGATCCATCAGGGTCGTAAACAGCGCAAGCTGTTCCTGCTTAAAGGACGGAAAATTGGCGTGTTCCGGGAGCCGCCGGCTTTCCCGCAATCCCTCCAGAACCTCCCCCATGGGGGGAGACGTGCGCAGCCAGGCCTCATCCAGCCCCCAGAGCTGCAGGAAGGCATTGTTGAAAAACTGCAGCCGCTGATCGGGCCCATAGAGCGCGATCGCAGTGCCGAGGTTCTGCAGGATGACCTCGTGGCCGGCTATGTGGCGCGACAACTCGGTCTGAACTTCCTCCACATTGGTGATGTCGATGGCAAAACCGGCCAGCTCGTCGGAATTCCCGAACGGCGTCTCCACCACCTCGACCCATCGCCGGGCGCCATCGACGACGATATGACGCTGTTCGCTCTGGGCGGATTTTTCGGTCTGGGCGCGTCTGGCCAGGGCCTGGCCGCTGTCGGTCGGCCGGCCGGAAGCGACCAGCTCCGGGAGGTCCTCATCGCGGATCCCGCCGTCGGCTTCCACGGCCTCGCGGTAGGCCTGGTTGGCGTATTTGAGGCCCAACGTATTGTCGCGGACCCAGACCGGCACCGGTAGCGCGTCGAGGACCCGATGCAGCGCCTGGGATTCGGACTGTAACCGGTCGATCTGCTTGATATCGGCGGTCCGCTCACCGATCAAAAGAACCGCGGCTCCCATGGCGCCGGCCACGACGCAGTCGCCGCGCAGGGAGAAAATGCGCCCGCCGTCGGGGGTCCTGACGGTCAAATCGAATTCCCGGCGCTGATGGCGAAGCCCGTCCACCGCCTTCTCGAGGGCATCGGAATCCGCCTCCGACAGGGTGGATCGCAGGGCTTCCAGCCAATTGGCGGTATCCGCCGGGACGCCAAGCAGGGCGGCCAGCCCGTCCGATGCGGTCTCTCCGTCCTCGGTATAGGGCCAGATAATGGCTTGCTCCTCGCCAAGAGCGGCGACGGCGCTATGGAACGCTTTTTCGGCCTCCAGCTTTTTGACGGTTTCTTCGGCGGCCAGCGCGCGGCGGCGAAAGATGATACAGCCGAAAACAGTGACGCCCAGGCCGAGGATGAGAGCGATCAGTACCGTGGCATCCTGGGAGACTGTTTCTCCGGCAGCGCTGGCGGCGCCTGGCCAGGTGAGACCGAGCGCCGTAATGCCAACCCAGCCCAAATATGGGGCCACCCGCATTGCCATATTCCCCCTCAGGTGACAGCGGAACCTGTTTGCCCCGCTCATGACTATTTGGCGGGCGGGGCGATCTGCGGCATCAGTATCTGTAATGATCGGGTTTATAGGGCCCGCTGACGTCAAGATTCAGATACTGTGCCTGTGCGTCGGTGAGCTTGGTCAGCTTGACGCCCAGCTTGCTCAAATGCAGGGTCGCGACCTTTTCGTCGAGATGTTTGGGCAGCACATAGACCTTGTTCTCATAGGTCTTGTGGTTCTCCCAGATCTCGATCTGGGCCAGCACCTGGTTGGTGAAGGACGCGCTCATCACGAAGCTCGGGTGCCCCGTCGCACAGCCCAGATTCACAAGCCGGCCCTCGGCCAGAATGATGATGCGCTTGCCGTCCGGGAACTCCACCTCGTCGACTTGTGGCTTCACGTTGTGCCACTGGTAATTCTTGCGCAGCTCCTCGATCTGAATTTCGCTATCGAAATGGCCGATATTGCAGACAATGGCGCGATCTTTCATGTTCTTCATGTGATCGTGCGTGATGACATCGACATTGCCGGTGGTGGTAACGAAGATGTCGCCATTCGACGCGGCCTCGTCCATGGTCGTTACCTCATACCCTTCCATGGCGGCCTGCAGGGCGCAGATCGGGTCGATCTCTGTCACCAGGACCCGCGCGCCGCTGACTCGAAGAGATTCGGCGGAGCCCTTACCCACATCGCCATAACCGCAGACCACGGCGGTCTTGCCGGCCAGCATCACGTCGGTGGCGCGGCGAATGCCGTCCACCAGGCTTTCGCGGCAGCCATACAGATTGTCGAATTTGGATTTGGTCACCGAATCATTGACGTTGATCGCCGGTACCGCGAGCGTGCCGTTCTTCTCCATTTCATAGAGCCGGTGTACGCCGGTGGTGGTTTCTTCCGACAGGCCGCGAATGTTGGCCAGAAGGTCGGGGTGTTTTTCATGCATGACCGCGGTCAAATCGCCACCGTCATCGAGGATCATATTGGGTGTCCAGCCGTCCGGACCGGTCAGGGTCTGATCGATGCACCACCAGAATTCCTCGTCGGATTCGCCTTTCCAGGCAAAGACCGGGATGCCGGCGGCTGCAATGGCCGCGGCTGCCTGATCCTGGGTGGAGAAGATATTGCAGGAGCTCCACCGTATGGAGGCGCCGAGATCGATCAGCGTTTCGATCAGGACCGCCGTCTGGATCGTCATATGGAGACAGCCGACAATACGCGCGTCCGCCAGTGGATTCTTTCCTTTATGTTCCTCGCGCAGCGCCATCAGGCCCGGCATTTCCGTTTCGGCGATCGCAATTTCCTTGCGACCCCAGTCTGCGAGCGAAAGATCGGCAACTTTGTAGTCGTTAGCACTGGTCATTCTTGACTCCTGAATCCGTGATCTCGGTCCTCGCCGTGATATAGACGGGGCGATTGGAAAAAAAGTTAATGGGGGCTGATTTGGAAGGCCGTATAGCAGCCGGGTATGGTCAATGGCAAGCCCCTGAAGTCCGAACCGGTCATGGGGCCACTGCATTCCACATGCAAATTGGCTCAATCCTCATCAAATCCGGCCTCGATCAGGGCAATCACCGCCGAAATGGCCTCCTTCGCGCCTTTGCCCGTGCCGGAGACTTCGACCGGCGTGCCGGGCGCGGCAGCGAGCAGCAACAAATCCATGATCGACAGGGCGGAAGCGGACTGGCCATTGCCATGGACCGTCAGATCCGCGTCGAAACTTTCGGCGAGCTGGGCGACGCGGGCCGCCGCTCTTGCATGCAGGCCACGCTGATTGACGATGGTCGCCCGGCCACGCAGGGCGGCTTTTTTCTTTCCAGACTTTACCGGCGGCTTGGTCGAGGTCATTCGTTCATCGGAAAGGATCAGCCGGTGCGATCGGCGAGAAGCTGAGAGGCGACGTTGATATATTTTCGCCCGGCTTCCTGCACTTCTCCCACGGCGCTGGCGAGATCATGGGATTTTCTGACCCGGGCGAGCTGGATCAACATGGGCAGATTGACGCCGGCGATGACCTCTACGGCGGTTTCGTTCATCACCGAGATCGCCAGGTTGGACGGCGTGCCGCCAAACATGTCGGTCAGCAGAATGACTCCCTCGGGGCCTTGCACCTTGTTGATTTCATCGAGAATGTCACGGCGGCGGCGCTCCATGTCGTCGTCCGGCTGAATGCAGACACAGGCGACGCCGTCCTGCTTTCCGACGATATGTTCAAGCGCACTGACGAACTCTTCACCAAGTCGTCCGTGGGTCACTAATACGATACCAATCATGCCGTGTTCTGATCCGCCCTGCGCCGTTCGCGCCGTCTTAGCTGGCCTGGGTTCGGGAGCCCTCCAGCAGACGACTTTCCTGCAATTCCCGGTGGGTGATGCTAATCTGCTCATGCTGGGACGACAACCAGGCGCCCAGCCGTTCCGCCACATAGACCGACCGGTGCTGGCCGCCCGTACAGCCGACGGCGATGGTCAGATAGCTCTTACCTTCGGCCTGAAACCTTGGAAACAGGGGTTCCAGAAGCTGAGTCAGCGAGCCGAAGAATGTCTCGAAATCGGGGTCCGCGGCGATAAATTTTCCGACATCCTCATCGAGTCCGGTCAGCGGCCTCAGATCGGGCTCGTAATGCGGGTTCGACAGAAACCGGGCGTCGAATACCAGATCCGCTTCCCGGGGAACCCCATGCCGGTAAGAGAACGACAGGATCGATACGGAAAAGGTCGCGGTGGCATCAAGCGCGAAATGTCCGGTCATGACGCGCCGCAGGTCGTTGAGCGACAAATGCGACGTATCGATCACAAGATCGGCGCGATCCCGTAATTCATTCATCAGGGCCCGCTCACGTTGTATCCCGTCGGTGACGCGCCGTTCCAGCTTTTCCCCGGCCACCGAATGGCGCTCATCCGCCATGGGGTGGCGGCGCCGCGTTTCGGTGTAGCGCTGCCGGAGAATCTCGTCGTCGCAATCGAGAAAAACCACCTGCACATCCAGGTCGGGACGACGGATAAAGCCATCGATTTCCTGAATCAGCGCATCCACGCCAAAATCACGGGTTCGAATGTCTACCCCGATGGCCAGCGGCCCTGCCGTGCCGCCCTGCAAACCCACCAGATTGCCCAGCAGCGACAGTGGCAGATTGTCCACCGCTTCATAGCCGAGATCCTCGAGTGCCTTCAGCGTGGTTGATTTACCCGCCCCCGACATGCCGGAAATCAGCACCAGGCGCGTCGGCCCGCTGGATTTGTTCCGATCTTGTGTTGGCTGGTGTTTGGTCCGGGTGGATCTGTTCATGACAGGCGGATAGTAACGTATTTTGCATCTCGAAGGAGAAGAATTGTGCATCCTCTCCGGCCTTTTTGCCAACATTCATCATTAACATTCATGTTGAGTAAGGCGCTGACTGCGCTACACTGCCGGTGTTGAACCGAGTTCGCTGTCACCGTGTCAGGGGGGAAAACGATGCCTGACCCCGTACCGCGTCCGCCAAAGGCACCGCCGAAAGAGCCAATTGTTCGGGTGCCCAGGAGCGACATCAGAATACCGCCGGATTTCTTCCCGCCCAAGCCGGAAGAGGTACCGGAAATTCGCATACCGCCGGATCAGATCCGGCGGCCACCCATGGAGCCGCCGAAACCGTTCATTGATCGCGCCGCCTGATTAGCGCGGTTATTCATGCCGTGGGGATGGTCACGACAAATCGGGCGCCGGTGACGGCGCCGGAAGTGCCGGTGCGGTTTTCCGCCCGGATGTGGCCGCTATGGGCCTCCACGATTTGGCGGGAGATGCTCAGACCCAGACCTGAATGGGTGCCAAACCGCTCGCCCTCCGGGCGCTCGCTGTAAAACCGGTCGAAGATCTTTGCCAGCCCGCCCGCCGGTATTCCGGGCCCTTCATCTTCCACCGTCGCCACGATCCAGGCGCCGTCACGCCGGATTTCAACCCCTATCTGGCCCCCGTCCGGGCTGAAGGAAAAGGCGTTGGTGATGAGATTCTGAAACACCTGTACCAGCCGGCTTTCCATGCCAACGACCTTGAAAGGTCCCGGTGATCCCACTTTGAACGTAAGCCCGGATTTCGGCGAACCACCCGATGTGCGATGGACTTCCACCAGGGCCGATAACAGACGGTCCAAATCCACGGTCTCATGCTCGAGCCGGCTGAGTTCGGTGTCGAGCCGCGAGGCATCCGATATGTCGCTGATCAGCCGGTCGAGCCGCTGGACGTCGTCGAGGATGATCCCCATCAATTTTTTCTGTTGCTCGGGGTCGGTGACACGGGCCGCGGTCTCGACGGCGCTGCGCAGCGAAGTCAGCGGATTCTTGATCTCATGGGCCACATCGGCGGCGAAGCTTTCAATGGCGTCAAGCCGCGCGGACAGTGCGTCGGTCATGGCGTTGAGGTCTCGCGCCAGGGTCCCGATCTCGTCCTGGCGATGGCCGAAATCGGGAATTGACCGTTCCCGTCCCGGCGCCCGCCGGACACGGTCGGCGGCCTCCGCCAGACGATGCAGCGGCCGTACGATGGAGCCGGCCAGATAGAGGGACAGTAGAATCGTGACGGCCAGCGCGACGCCGAAGATTTTCAGAATATCGAACCGGACGGACCGGACGGTCTCGTCGACGGTAGTGCCACTGGTGGTCAGCAGGACAACTCCCAGAATTTGCTTGAAGCGCTGAACCGGGACCGCGACGCTGATGACCAGCCCACCGCTGTCATTGGCCCGCAATATCCTGCCGATGCTTCCGGCCTGCGCCTTGACCACTTCATCGTAGTCTGCCGCCTTTTGATCGCGGCGTTCCTGGTAGCGCGCCAAGTGGCGGCGGCCGGGAAGCCGGGCCAGAAGGTTTTCGTAAAGGGTGACAATCACGCCCCCGACACCGCTTTTATCATCCGGTGGCGGCAGGTTGATGATTTGTACCGGTGCCCCTTCCGGGCCCAGCAGGATGCGGCTATCGGCGATCAACCCGCCGTCCGCGGAAAATAGCCGGGCCCGGGTCCGGGTTGGCAGCACAAGCCGCCGCAGCATGGGGGCGGCGACTTCCGGTCTCAGGATCGTTTTGCCGTCCGGCTGCGTGCCATAGGCGCCCTGGCCCAGCGCCCCGGCGAAGATCTCGCCTTCGGTCGCCAGCGCCTGAAATTCGGCTTCGATCAGATTTTCCTCGTACTTGCCGAGATAAAGCAGGCCCGCCAGCAATAGCGCGAGCGCGAGGATATTGATGGTCAGAATACGCCGTGTCAGCGGCGATATCAGCCGCCGCCGGCGCTGCCGCGGGCTGGCGCCGTGCCGATCGGATCTTGCGTCGGTGTTTCGCCGCGCCAAGATTAAGGGAGCCTATTCTTCGCGGTAGCGGTATCCGATGCCGTAGAGGGTTTCGACCTGCTCGAAATCGTCATCGACCACCTTGAATTTCTTGCGCAGCCGTTTGATATGGCTGTCGATGGTTCGGTCGTCGACATAGATATGTTCCCCATAGGCGGCGTCCATCAGCTGATCGCGGCTTTTGACATGGCCGGGCCGGACTGCCAGCGCCTTGACGATCAGAAACTCGGTTACCGTCAGGTTTACCGATTCACCGTTCCATGTGCAAAGGTGCCGGGAGGAATCGAGGGTGAGGCTGCCCCGGTTTATCGGCGGCTCCGCATCCACCCCGTCATCCTCCATCCCTATACGATCGCGCCGCCGCAGCAGAACATTGATGCGTTCGAGCAGCAGCCGTTGGGAAAAGGGCTTTTTGACATAATCGTCGGCGCCCATGCGCAGCCCCATGATTTCATCGACCTCTTCATCCTTGGAGGTCAGGAAAATCACCGGCATATCGCTTTGCCGCCGCAATTGCTGCAGGACTTCCATGCCGTCCATGCGCGGCATCTTGATATCGAGAATGGCAAGATCCGCCGGCCGCGACGTCAGACCATGCAGGGCGGTATCGCCATCGGTGAAGGTCCTGACGGTGAAGCCCTCCGCTTCGAGCGCCATGGACACCGATGCCAGAATGTTCTGGTCGTCATCGACCAAGGCAATGGTATGGCCCATTAGGTGTTCTCCATTTTGCTCACCCGGTACGTGCGGGGTTGTTGGTTACCGCCCGATTGAGGCGTAATTGGGGCATTGGCGGAAGAGTAAACCACTTTTTGACGTAATTGAGATGGTTTTCTGGAATAGTGGCGCAGAAACGCGGTAAAAGCGGGTTATTCCAGCCGGGAGAAGGGTCATCATGGCACTGCCAAAGAGCGAACTCGGGGCCCAGGCACGGGCCCTGGTCCGCGCCACCGACCGGGCCGCCCTGGCCAGCGCCCTGAAGCAGGATGGCTGGCCCTACGCGTCGCTGGTGATGATAGCCTGTGATTTCGAGGCCAATCCCCTGCTGATGATCTCTGAACTGGCCGAGCATACGCAGAATATCCTGTCGGAGGATCGCGTCAGCCTGCTGATCGACGGCACGGTGGGGCTGGAAAATCCCCTGACCGGCGCCCGGGTTACCCTGGTCGGGCACGCGGTAAAATGCGATCAGGAAGATCTGGCTGCCCGCTATGTCGCGCGTCACCCCGATGCCGCCCTGTATGGCGGATTTGCCGATTTCGCGCTTTACCGGGTCACCGTGGAACGGGTTCATATGGTTGCCGGTTTTGGCGCGATCCACTGGATCGAGGCGTCTGATTTCCGAGGCGATGCAGGTCCGGCGGACGAACTCCGCGCCGCCGAAGGCGAAATTATCACCCATATGAATGACGATCATGAAGACGCGGTTCAGCTTTATGCGACCGTGCTCGCGGGGCACGATTGTCAGGGCTGGACCATGACCGGTCTGGATCCGGAGGGGTTCGATCTGCGCTGTGGCGGCACGGTGACGCGCATCGATTTCGAGCAGCCTGTCGGCTCTGCCGAAGAGGCCCGGGCGGCACTCGTCAAACTTGTCCACAAGGCGCGGAAGGACAGTGGATAACTGTCCCGCACCCGTCTTGAAGTCGCGCGGTCGAGTGAGTATGTTGGCCGCAATCTTACCCGCCGGGGCATGGGCTACCGGCGATTTTTGATACGCCGGATCGATCCGGCGCCATTCGTTTCAGGAGAGAAAAATGGACCAGATCGGACCATACGTTTGCAATTATGGCCTTGATAATCACGGCCTTACCGGTTCTTCCACTATTCACTGGAACCAGGCTGCGCCGGCGCTTTACGAAGCCGGATTGCGCCGGAAGGAAGGCGTGCTTTCGATCGATGGAGCCTTCGTGACGGAGACCGGCGAATATACCGGCCGGTCGCCAAAAGATAAATTCATGGTCGAGGATCCGTCCATTCAGGACGACGTCTGGTGGGGCCCCGTCAATCAGCCCATCGGTGCCGATAAGTTCGACATCGTCCATGCCCGCATGATGGATTACTTCAAGGACAAGGAAGCCTTCGTGCAGGATTGCTATTGCGGCGCCGATCCGACCTACCGCCTGCCGGTTCGCATCGTGACCGAGAATGCCTGGCACAGCCTGTTCGCGCGGAACATGTTTATCCTGCCGCCGGACGCCGAACGGGCCGGCTTCAAGCCCGAATGGACGGTCATTCAGGCGCCCGACTTCCATTCCATTCCCGAAACCGACGGGACCGGCAGCGAAGTCTGCATCCTGGTGAACATTCCGAAGAAAACCGTTCTCGTGGCCGGCAGCCATTACACCGGCGAGATCAAGAAAAGTATCTTCGGTGTCATGAACTGGATCCTGCCGGCGCTGGGCGTCATGACCATGCATTGCTCGTCCAATATCGGACCCAAGGGCGACACGGCCATTTTCTTCGGCCTGTCCGGTACCGGGAAAACCACCCTGTCGTCGGATTCGACCCGTACTCTCATCGGCGATGACGAGCATGGCTGGTCCGATAACGGCGTGTTCAATTTCGAAGGCGGTTGCTACGCCAAGACCATCAATCTGTCGGCCGAGGCGGAGCCTGAAATCTACGCGGCGTCGCGCCGCTTCGGGACCATCCTGGAAAACGTCGTGCTCGACCCGGTCACCCGCGCGCCCGATTTCGATGATGGGTCGCTGGCCGAAAACGCCCGCTCGTCCTACCCGCTGACTTATCTCGACAATATCAGCGACACCGGCATGGGCGGTCATCCCGACAATATCATCATGCTGACCGCCGACGCGTTCGGCGTGCTGCCGCCCATCAGCAAAATGACGGCGGAACAGGCCATGTATCATTTCCTGTCCGGCTACACGGCCAAGGTGGCCGGTACCGAACGCGGCATGACCAGCGGTGCCGAAGCCACCTTCTCCACCTGCTTTGGCGCGCCGTTCCTGCCGCGTCATCCCGCGGTCTATGCCAAGTTGCTGGGCGAACGGATTTCCAAGCACAAGGCCAATTGCTGGCTGGTCAATACGGGCTGGAGCGGCGGCGCCTACGGTGTGGGCGAGCGCATGAAGATTGCCCATACCCGGGCCATGGTCCGCGCCGCGCTGGATGGCAAGCTGGCCTCGGTGGGCGTGGTCGCGGATCCCAATTTCGGTCTGCTGGTTCCGGACGGTTGCCCCGATGTGCCCGCCGAAGTGCTGGCCCCGCGCAACACCTGGACCGACAAGGGCGCCTATGACGATACCGCGCAGGACCTGGCCAAGCAGTTCGAGGCGAACTTCAAGCAGTTCGAAAGCCATGTGGGTGATGAGGTCAACAAGGCGGGCATCCACGCCGCCGCCTGACCAGCCTCGACAGGCTCAAAAATAAAAGGGGCGGCCTTCGGGCCGCTCTTTTTCGTTTGGGAATTTCTGTTCCGGGCCGGGCTGGGGTCGCGGCCCTACCGCCATCCGACGCGATCGAAGATGCGCACCGCTTCGGCGTTGTTGCGGCCAAGGCTGTCCAGGGACAGCGCATCCATCTTGAACTGTCCCATCCTGGCGACGACGGCGCCGCGGTCGATGCCGGGACGAACCGGATATTCGTAGCCCACCGACGCATAGATTTTCTGAGCGGCGTCACTGACCAGGAATTCGAGAAGCCTGATGGCATTGGCCTTGTTCTTGGCGCTTTTGGTCACCGCGGCACCGCTGACATTGATATGCGCGCCACGGCCCTTCTGGTTGGGCCAGAACACCCGGATCTTGCTGACCACCTTAAGGTCCTTGGCTTTCCGGGAAGCAAGGAGGCGGGCAAAGTAATAATTGTTGGCGACCGCGATATCGCCTTCGCCGGCGGCCAGGGCACGCAGTTGATCGGTGTCGCCGCCCTGCGGCTTACGGGCAAAATTGGCCACCATGCCCCGCGCCCAGGCTTCTGCTTTCCTGACGCCGTGATGCTGGATCAGGGAGGCGAGCAGCGACTGGTTATAGATATTCCCGGATGACCGGATCAGGATCTGGCCCTTCCACTTTGCGTTGGCGAGATCCTCATAAGTGGAAAGTTCCGCCGGCTTGACCTTGTCCACATTGTAGAAAATAGCCCGCGACCGCAGACCAAGTCCAAACCAGCGCCCCTGGGGGTCGCGATAGCGCGACGGTATCCGTGTCTCGAGAATCTTTGATCGAACCGGCTGCAGCAGTCCCATCTCGATGGCCCGGTGAAGCCGTCCCGCATCGACGGTGAACAGGAGATCCGCCGGGCTGTTCATGCCTTCGTTCTTGAGCCGCTGCATGAGCCCGCCCGCCTTGCCGGTAATCAGATTGTAGGAAATGCCGGTGGCTTTTTTGAAGGCCTCGAGTTGCGGCTTAATGAGCGCTTCCTTGCGGTACGAATAAATGTTGACCTCGGCCGAGTTGGCCACGTTGGTCAGCGCCGTGACGACCGCAAGGGCCGCCGCAAAAATACCCAGATGTCTCGACGCCATACGCTTCATTTTCGAGTCTCCCTCAACGTCTTTGTTGCGAGTAATTCTTAATTGCAATGGCACCATATTCGACCCGGTTTCCGGACGCAAGATATGTTATGCAAATGCCAATTATTCGCAAATAAGGTCGCAACCTTTTGTTTTCACGTCAATATACGTATAAATACCTACAATCTATCTGGATAGACACCATCATAATTTGCCTTTTGTGGCATGGCTACAAGACTTAACGCCGCAGTGGGGTACGGCGAAAAGGGCACTTCCGACGTGGTGGCCCGCTGGTAGCGCCATCCTCCTATCGAGCCTATAAATCCCTATGCGTCTTACTCATATGGCATCTGCCCGGATTGCCGCCCTTCCTCCTTCTCTACAGGCAACTTTCTGGATCACCCTGTCGGGGTTTGTCTTTACAATCATCATCATATCGGTCCGTAAGGTAACGGTGGATCTGCCGGTGCTGGAGGCGGTCTTTTTCCGCAGCCTGTTCGGCCTCGCCTTCATGGTGCCCTGGCTGATTCGCCATGGACCCCACGCGGCATTGGGCACCAAGCGTCTGGGGCTATTTGCCATTCGCGGGACCATCGCGTTCTTTGTCACCTTTCTGTATTTCACGGCCGCCGGTCTGATTCCCATCGCCGATCTGACATCGATCACCTTCACGAGGCCGATCTTTGGCGCGGTGGCGGCCATCATCGTGCTCGGTGAAATTGTCGGCCCGCGGCGGTGGGCGGCCATCGCCATGGGATTCATCGGCATGCTGATTATTGTCCGGCCGGGTTTCGCGGAACTCAATCTCGGGGCTATCTGTATCCTGGTCGCGGTGCTGATGCAGACCGGCAATACCATGGTGGTGAAAATTCTCACCCGCACGGAGCATCCCGACACCATCGCCATTTACCACGCCATCTTCATGCTGCCGCTGGCGCTTATAACAGCGGTCTTCGTCTGGCAGACACCGACCCTTGAACAGATCGGATGGCTCCTGGTGATCGGCGCCTTCGGCATTTTGAACCAGCGCATGGTGACCCGGGCTTTCGCCGTCGCCGATGCCTCGCTGGTCCTGGCGCTGGGCTATCTGCGGCTGCCGGTCGCGGCGCTCATGGGTTTCATCATCTTTCAGGAGGTGCCGGTGATCTGGGTATGGATCGGTGGCACGCTGATCTGCGGTGCCGCCACCTATATTGCACGCCGTGAGGCGGCCGCCGCCCGGGCCGAGCAGCAGGCGGCCGGCTGATGGGGTGGATCGACAAGTTCATTTCCCCCTGGCCGGCCTCGGTACAGTGCGCCTTCTGGATTATAGTGTCAGGCACGCTGACCACGAGTCAGCTGGGCATCGTGCGGTTGATCGCCGACCACGTGAATGTGTTCGAGATCGTCTTTCTCCGGGCGGTGTTCAGTCTGCTGTTTATTGCTCCCCTGCTGGTGGGAAACGCCGCCGTTCTGCTGCGGCCGGTCCGGCTCGGGATCTGTATCCTGTGCGGCGCCCTCGCGTTCCTGGCCAATGTGGGCTTTTACTTCGCCGCTAAATTCATGCCGCTGGCCGATATCATGGCCATCCATTTTCTACGGCCTCTCTGCGCGGCGATCCTGGCGGGGATCTTTCTGAAGGAGTTTATCGGTGGCAGCCGTGCCATCGCCCTGGTTGCCGGGCTGATCGGCGCCGTGATTATCATCCGGCCCGGTCTGGTCGATCTCAATATCGGGGTTTTCTTTGTGCTTGGCGTCGTTGTGGTCCAGAGCTGGAACCCCATCAACCGCCGGCTGCTGGCGAAAAGCGAACATCCCGATACCATCGCCGTGTGGAATCCGCTGGTGATTTTTCCGCTTGCCTGTGTCCCGGCGATCTTCGTCTGGACCACGCCCACCCTGGCACAAATAGGCTGGATCGCCGTCATCGGCATTCTCGAAATGCTCAACCAGCGGGTTCTCGGCCGTGCCTATGTTCAGGGTGAAGCCGTCGTCGTCGTGGCTTTGCATTACACCCGCCTGCCCATCGCCGCGCTCATCGGGTTTCTGATGTTTGGCGATGTGCCGGAAATCTGGATCTGGATCGGCGGCGCGGTCATTGCCGGCGCCGCGATCTATCTGGCAAAGCGCGAGGCCGCGGCGTCGCGCAAGCCGGACTAAACTAGCTTCATTCCGGCTTTTCAAGGTCGCCCTGCCGGTGCAGTCTATGAATTGGGGCGCTATGGGCGCCAAGAGGACATGGTAAATGTGTGCAGGCAGGACAGGGGCGACCGAAAGCGAGGGTGAGGTGGTTGCGCCCACCGAAATGATCGCCCGCGCCCGGGCGCTGGCGCCCGTTTTGCGGGAGCGGGCCGAGGAAGCGCGGGCTCTTGGGCGTGTCCCTCGGCAGACCATGGATGATTTCCACGCGGCCGGGCTTTTGCGGCTGGGTCAGCCGAAGCGCTTTGACGGGTTCGAGATGGGCTGGGATGTGCTGTGCGAGATCAGCGAGATCCTGGCCGCCGCCGATTGCTCGCAGGCCTGGATCCAGCGTATCACCGCCGATCATGCGGTGATGGTGGGTACCTTCCCGGCGGAGGCGCAGGAAGATGTCTGGGCCGATAATCACCGGGCGATCATCTGCGCCGGATTCGATCCCGTGGGGCGTGCCACCCGGGTGCCCGGCGGCTTTCGTTTCTCCGGCAGGCACGGCTTTTCCAGCGGCATCGATTACGCCGACTGGCTGATCGCGGGCGGCTATATTGAGAACGGCCCCGGGGGCGACGCCCTGGACGGACCGCATTTCTTTTTGCTGCGGCGGTCCGAGGCGACCATCGTGGAGGATTGGGACACCATCGGGCTGGAAGGCACCGGCTCGAAAAGCTTTGTGACCGAAGATGTCTTCGTGCCGGAACACCGGCAGCTCGATGGCGCCAGGGCGCGCGTCGGAAAAGGGCCGGGAACCGCCATCAACACCGCCCCGGTCTATCGCACGCCCCGTGGCGGCGTGACCTCCACCGGATTTGCGGCGCTGACCGTCGGCGCCGCTAAAGGCGTGCTGGCGGAATGGCTGCTCTATACCGCGCCGCGCAAATCGCGCGACGTGGCCATGGCCGGGGATCCCGGCACCCATATGGTGGCGGCCCGTGCGTCGGCGGAAATCGATGCCGCCCAGGCGCTTTACTTCGGCACCATTAGCAAGGCGACGCGCAGGCTGGAGGCCGGTGACTCCCTGTCTGATTTCGATCTCATCACCGCACGCCGCAATGTCTCCTTTGCCGCCAAGCTGGCGCTCAAGGCAGGAACCAGACTATTCAACGCGGCCGGGGGCCGGGCCCTCAAAAGAGGCACCGCGCTGGAACGGCAATACAATAATCTACTGGGGGCTGCGTCGCATCACGCCATGGTCTGGGAGCGCAACGCGCTCGGCTATGGCGAGGCCCTGCTGGCGCGCGCCGGAGAGGGTGGATCACCATGAAGGAACAAACCATCGAAATCCCGACACAGGATGGCACCATGAAAACCTTTGTCACCTATCCGGAAGAAGGGGGGCCCTTTGCGCCGGTCATTCTCTATATGGATATCTGGGGTATTCGCGAGGAGCTGCGTGAGATCGCGCGGCGCATCGCGACGGTGGGCTACGCTGCGATACTCCCGGATTTCTACTATCGCCAGGGCGATGATGTTCATACGGAAATCTACGCCGATAACGGCCGCATGGTCTCGCTCCACCGGATGGATGAGGAAGGCGAGAGGCGGGTTCACGAGCCGCGCACCAAGCTGACCGGCCAGATGGTGATGGAGGATACCGCGGCGCTTCTCACCTTTATCGACGGTGAGGCGGCCATCAAGCCGGGCCCGGTGGGCTCCATCGGCTGGTGCATGGGGGGCTGGATGGTCCTGTCGGCGGCCGGTAATTTCCCCGACCGTCTTCAGGCCGGGGCCAGCCTGCACGGCACCATGCTTGTCTCGGACAAGCCGGATTCGCCCCATCTCATGGTCGATAAATTCCATGGTGAGCTCTATGGTGGGTTCGGCGAACTGGACCACCTCACCCCGCCCGCCATGGCGGAAGAGCTGGGCCGATTGCTGAACGGGTGCGATGTCGATTATCGCGGCATCATCCATAAGGGCGCGGAACACGGCTACGCCCTGCCCGACCGCGACATTTTCGATGCCCCCGCCGCCGCCCGCGACTGGGAACACATCTTCGCCATGTGGCGCCGGGTTCTCGGCGACAGCGGTTAGCGCAGCATCACTCTGAATGGCAAAAAGGCCTGCCGATTTTCGACAGGCCTTTTTGGTTGGCAATGATCCCCGGGCGTTACTTGGCCAGCGGATCGGGTCGAATCTGGAAGTGGACAACAAGCGGCTTGGAGCCTTTGCCACCTTCCATAAACCACGGCGTGCGGTCGCCACTGGTGGTCCACAGGCCGCGGCCTTTCCAGCCGCCATTGGGATCATCGATACGACCGTCGAAGCCCTTGGCGTAGAAGCCCATGGGATAGGGCACCCGCAGGGTGATCATCTTGCCGTCCTTCAGGGCGATCAGCCCGTCATTGAGATTGCCCGTCGACATGGGGACGTCCTTGCCGAGACCAAACGTGTTGTGCTGGTCGACCCAGCTGTAATAGCTGGATTCGGCGCTGTTCGCCCCGATGCCCTTGAAGCCGGGACCGGGATATTGGTGGAAGGCCCAGCCCTCGGGACAATGATCGCCGGTGGCCGTTGGGCCGTTAAGCGGCCCCTTGCATTTGCGCCGGTCGAAACTGCCCATATGGCCGCTGCCCAGCGACACCCATACGACTCCCTGGCTGTCGATATCGCCGCCGCGAGGACCGAAGCCGGGCTTCGGCACGTTATAGACTTCCGCGAGCATGGTCGCCGGCGGGTTGGCACCGGGATCCAGCCGGACCACCTTGCCGCGGCCGCCGAACACTCCGGCGGTGCCCCAGATGGAACCGTCCACCGGGTTCGGCATCACCGCGTAGAAACCGGCGTTGATGCGCTTGTCCCTGGTCGGATCCACCTTGCCCTTTGCGCCCACATAGCCTTCGTCGCGTTTTCCGTTGCCGTTGATATCGAGAACCATGGCGGACCAGCCCTGTGATGCGGCGGCATCGCCGGTCTTCAGGAACTTCTTGGCATCGAGCCAGCCGAACACCGACCGGCCGCCGCTGGTATAGAGGATGCCGCTGTTCTTACCGTAGCCGAACTGCAGATGATGGGTCCCGAAACAGGTATCGGCCAGGGTGTACTTCTTGGTCTTGGGATCATACACCGCCAGCTGCCGGCCGCTTTTGCGGAGTGGCGTCAGCGCGGCTGACGGATGGCTTGAGCCTTTGCTGCAATAGCTCGGGTTCTTGGCATTGCGGCCCCGGGCGGTGAACCACACAAGCCCGTCTGCATCGAACATGGGATTGTGGGCGTTGATCTTGCTGTTCCAGATTACCTCGTTACCCCAATAGGCGGACGGCATAACCGGCTTGGCCTTGGCGTGGCTGGCGCGGGCATAGGAGGTCCCTTCCTTTACCGTGCCTTTGAACGACCACGACACGTTCTTTACTGGATCGAGCACCGGGATCGCATCGGTGCTGAATTCCGCCGCGCCATAGAGTGGCCCATAGGCGTTGACCGTGGGGTTGCGCCGGTCGGTGGAGATCAGATCATGCAGATAGTGTTTCTCGGTGAGCCAGTCGCGCACCGTGACCACGATATTGCGCTCCACTCCCTGCGGCCGGGTCGGCTTGGTGTGGGGCAGGGCGCCCCTGGCGATGCTATCTGTCCAGTCGCCGAGATATTTATACGGCACGCCGGCCAGCTTGCCGGCCAATTGTCCGGTCATATTGCCGCCTGCCTGACCCGACTGGGTCCGCCGCATCCAGCCATCCGCGCCGGTGCCGAATTTATGCGGGATGGTCCGGGTATATAGTCCGCCGATCTGGTGACAGCCGACGCAGGACCGGTTTTTGACGATGTTGAGATATTCGGTCTGTTTGATTTTCGCCGGGATGTCGCTCTTGCCGCCGAACTGGTCCTTGCCCGGAATTTTCATCATGGAGTACCAGTGGATCGCCGGGTAGTACTGCGCCGCAAGGGTTTCGTTGGGGGCGGCGACAGATGTGAGATTCAAATTCCGGCCCGGACCCGACCTCATCTTCGGGGAATCCACCAGACCGTAGCCCCGCACCCAGATTTCATAATTCGCACTGGGCAGATCGGGCAGCACATAGCGGCCCTGATCGTCGGTCACCACAGCCTTGACGTAACGGGTGCCGAGATCCTTTGTCTCGGCAATGACCCAGACACCGGCCTCCGGACCGTTCTGGCCGGTGACCACACCGCCGATATCGTTGTTATCGATGGCCACGGTCTGGGCCGCCGCTGGCGCGCCGCCACCGGTCAAAGATCCGCCCCATAAAACGAATACTGCGACACTCAACCACGCCAACGATTTGCGATCAGCCAATCCAGCCATGACCCGCTCCTCCAAAAGAGTGAAATGTATGTGTCGAGCCGGCGATTCCGTTTGATCAAGCTGTTACGCTGATCGCCGTTGGCAGAAGCTTAGGCCTTCTTTTTCAGATCGGTCAATTGCAAACGGCCGGTTATATTCCCGACGGTTGGGCGATGGTCTCAGCTAACCTCCGGTGGCAGGAACAGACAAAGGGGCTCGGGGTCGATACCGGTCTCCATGTAGCAGACCCAGGTCTTGGCATCCTCGGATTTGTGCACGGCGGGAAAATCGTAGCGGACCCAGTACTTGCCGATTTTCACGTCGTAGCTGCCGTCTTCATATTTGCGCATTTTCGGATAGCCCAGCGCCTTGGCGGTGCGGCAGTCTTTTATCCCGCAGCAGGCCTCGAAGGCGTTTGGGTCCCGCCCGGTGGGATATTTGCTGCGCCAGTCATCGGCGGCAGACGGTTGCGGTAACAGGAGAAAAAAGGGCAACGACAACGCGAACAAGAGAACCGGCTTCATGACCACTCTCCATCCAGCGACAAGGGACGCCATCCGAAGCTACCGCCAGTTGCAGAAGCGGGTCAACAAAACCCGGACATGGCCTAGTCAAAACCGCGTTATCGCTGATGGCCAATGCGGTCGCTAAGGACGGCGTCGGATATGTACAGAATCGATGCACTTCTCTACGGTCTCCGCCAGAGCATTCCGGGCGCTTTCCTTTAGCGGACACACCATGGGACTCATTCACGGTCTACGGTTCGACAATCTCCGCGGTGACATCTATGGCGGTGTTACGGCGGCCGTGGTTGCCCTGCCGCTTGCCCTGGCCTTTGGTGTCGCGTCCGGCGCTGGTCCGGTCGCCGGTCTGTATGGCGCCATCTTCGTCGGTTTCTTCGCGGCGTTGTTCGGCGGCACGCCGGCGCAGGTGTCAGGCCCCACCGGACCCATGACCGTCGTTATGGCGGGTGTGATTACGCAATATGGTCATGAACCGGCCATGGCCTTCACGGTGGTCATGCTGGCCGGGCTTTTTCAGATCCTGTTTGGAATTTTCAAGCTTGGCCGCTATATCAGCCTTGTGCCCTTTCCCGTGATCTCGGGTTTCATGAGCGGCATCGGGTGCATCATCATCATCCTGCAACTGGCGCCTCTTGTCGGGCACGCGACCCCGGGCGGTGGTCCACTGGGGGCGCTTATGGGCCTGCCCGATCTGCTCCTGTCGCCAACGCTGGATGCGACGATAGTCGGCCTTGTCGCCCTCGTGATCGTTTTTCTGTGCCCGTCCCGGATAAACCGGGTCATTCCCGCGCCCCTGGTCGCTCTCGTGACAGGCACTTTGCTGGTTCTGTATTTCCTGCCCGGGGCGCCCATCCTCGGTGAAATTCCCACCGGCCTGCCCGATCCACACCTGCCGAGTTTCACGCTGGAGGCGGTGCCCGGCATCGTCCAGTCGGCGCTGGTCCTGGCGTTGCTGGGCTCGATCGATAGCCTGCTGACATCGCTGATCGCCGACAACGTCACCCGGACGTCTCACGATTCCGACCGCGAGCTGATCGGGCAAGGCATCGGCAATGCAATTGCCGGGGTATTCGGCGCCATTCCCGGTGCGGGCGCCACCATGCGCACCGTCGTCAATGTCCGGACCGGTGGCCGCACGCCAATTTCAGGCGCGCTTCATGCGCTGGTGCTGCTTGCCGTCGTGCTCGGTCTTGGCGGTATGGCGCAGCATATTCCCCACGCTGTGCTCGCCGGTATTCTGATCCGGGTCGGTATAGACATCATCGATTGGCCCTATCTGAAACGCATTCGTACCGCTCCCAAGGCCGGTGTTTTTTTCATGCTGGTGGTTCTGTTGCTCACCGTGCTGGTGGATCTGATCACGGCGGTGGCCGTGGGCATTGTGTTGGCGAGCCTGCTTTTCGTTAAACGCATGTCCGATCTGCAACTTGCGAATATCAAATCGCTCACCGGCGCAACCGATGAGCCAGAGCTGACCAGTGCGGAAAAGGCAGTGCTCGATTCGGGTGGCGGCCGGGTTGTCCTCTATCATCTGAGCGGCCCGTTCAGCTTCGGCGCTGCCAAAGGCATGGCCCGGTGCCTCGGCGCCCTCGATGAATTCGATGCCCTTGTACTGGATCTCCGAGACGTCCCCTTTCTGGATTCAAGTGCGTCGCTGGGGCTGGAGGACGCCATTACCCAGGCTCAGCGCCACGACAAAAATGTCTTCCTGGTCGGTGTCCGCCCGGATGTTGCCGAGACCCTGAACCGGCTGGGCGTGCTCAAGCTGTTGCCGGACGATCACCATCATGTCTCCCGCCTCGACGCGCTCAAGCAGGCGGTGGCGAAAATCGGTACGGCCGCTTAAGCCATGGCTCTTGATCTCTCGGTGAATCATTATATTTGCGGCGACGCGCTGTCCTTTCCGGACTTCGCCAGCGACGTCCGGGCAGGCGGCGCGGCATCGGTAGGCATCACACGGGCGGCCATCGCCGAGATGGGGCTTGCCGGCCTTGAGAGCTGTCTGGCCGATAACGGGCTTTCCGTTTCGTCCCTCAACAGCGCCGGCTATTTCACATTGGGCGATCCCAACCCGCATAAATTTTCGAACGAAGAACTGATTGAAGCCGCCGCGCGTCTTAATGCCGGTGTGCTGTGCGTGATTACCGGCGGGCTCGGGCAGCCGCCTCTGCCGGTGCCGGCGGCGCATACGCTGGTGGCCGAGGGGTTAGCTTCTCTCGCCGAGCGGGCCGAGGATGCTGGTGTAATACTCGGGCTGGAGCCGGTCTATCCGGGCGATATCCTGACCAAGGGCTGTATCAATTCCTGCGGCCATGGTCTTGAGATGGTGGCGCCTTATGCCAACGCCAAGCTGATCCTCGACCTCTATCACTCGTGGTGGGATCCGGGTCTTAGGGACACGCTGCAAAACCACGCCGATCAGGTGGCGCTGGTTCAGCTCTGTAATGTGCGATTGGAGAACGGGCTGGTGGCCGGGCGGGATACGCTGGCGGAGGGTTCTCTGGATCTCAGTGAGATCATGACTTCAATCGACTCGTCCGCCTATGCCGGAAAGCTGGAGTTCGAACTGTTCAGCCACGATCTGGCGGGCCGCGATCCCGGTTCCGTGATTCGCGACTTTCCTATCGAAATTAGCCGGTACCTGAGCCCCTGAAGGCAGCGGGTGCTACCCGTCCATGGCATCGCCGAGATGGCAGATGCCGTTGAAGTAATGTTCCCAGACCACCAGATTGCGGTGGCACGATTCCACCACGTCATCCACTAAATTGAGATCCTCGGCATAGTCGGCGATGGTCCGCCAGCCGAGCTCGGAATGTTCCAGATCGGCCTCGGTATGGATGGTGAAGAATTTAACGTCGTCCCGGGATAGATCGAAGAGCTCCATCCACTTGGTGCCCACCATGGCGTTCCAGCCCATTTCCTTCGTCAGCCCTGTGCCATAGCCCGGCACGTTATGGCGCTCGGCGCAGGTATTGGCGATCAAACCCAGCAGCCAGTGGCAGTTCGACATGAGCCCGGACCAGGCATCCCAGCATAGCTGGGTGGTCGGCGTCGGGGTGGCGTTCTGAATCTCGCCGCGGTCCATGCCGATGCAGATCCCGAGATCCTCGAGGATTTTCCAATGGGGGTCGCCGCCGCCAAACTCGTCATCGGCGATGATCTCCTGCGAGCAGGCGTGGATGATATCGAGCTTGATGTCCCAGATGGGACAGTTGGTCGCCGTCTTGAGCTTGAGCACTGAATTGCGCTGGCGGGTGTTCTGCCGGTGCTGCAGCACCCAGGCGCGGCACCGGTTGGGTGTCCAGGCATCCTCGCGGAAGATGAGACACCGTTCGACGAAATCGTTTACTTCCGCATCCAGCCGCTCGATGACTTCCTGGCCTGGCATCTGACTTCCTCCCTGATTTTTATGGACACATTGTCCCGTGAGAGGAAGCGGGGGTCAATGAAGGCGTCAGGCGCTCAGGCGATTGTAAACAGCGGCAACCGCCCAGACCAGCAGGCCGCCCAGGACACTCCAGAATATCAGGCCTGACAGGAACCCGGTCCAATGCATGGACCATGCCTGGCCGGTCAGATCGGCATGCAGCATATGGCCGCTCACCTGCATCATCGCAGCCGGGATAAAGACCACGAAGGCGCTGCAGATCAGCCAGATAATGGCAAGGATCATAGCCGTCGCAAGGCCAAGCTTGAGGGCATCCAGCTTCATCATAGGGGGATCTCCTGCGTCATTAAATCCTGCGCCGATTTGGAATTTTATCCCAGGGCGCCGGTGCTGGATTTGAAATGGATTAAGTCCGCGCCGCCAAAAATAATGTGCAATGACTTCGTGGAGAGGTGCCATGACCGAAATCATTGCGAAGTTGCAGGAGGATCATCGCCATCTGGTGCAGATATTCGACCTGATCGACCGCGAGCTTGAGGCCATCGAGCACGGTCAGGAACCGAATTTCGATCTGCTGGCGCATATCCTCGACTACATCAAATACTACCCCGATGTATTCCATCATCCTCTGGAGGATTTCGTTTTCGATTGTTTGGGGCAACGGACGGAATTGCTGCCGGTGGTGGATCAGCTACAGGACGATCATCTGAAGCTCGCCGAACTGACCAAGGCGTTTCGCGATTCCGTGACCCATCTGGAAGGTGGCGACAATTCTGCCCTTGGCGATCGTGTCATCACCCTCGGCCGCGCCTATGTCGAGCACCAGCGACGGCACATGGCAACCGAGGAAGACATCGTCTTTCCGCAGGCGTTGGGTGTGTTGACCGATGAGGAGTGGGCCCGGGTTCAGGAATATGCCGCGGCGGCCGCGCCCGAGGCGGACCCGATATTCGGGCCGAGCGTGACAGCCCGCTATCAGGAATTAAAAGAGCGTCTCGACCAGCATCTGTGACGCCGCCCTAATGTGCCTCGTCCCAGGAGGACCCGACACCGGTTTCGCACACCAGCGGGACCGACAAATGGGCGGCGGCCTCCATGGTGGCGGTGACCACTTCGGTGGTTTTGTCGAGTTCGGCTTCCGGCACCTCGAAGATCAATTCATCGTGCACCTGCAGCAGCATTTTCGCCTTTAGCTTTGCCCGTGTCAGGGCCCTGGGCATGCGGATCATGGCCCGTTTGATGATATCGGCGGCCGCCCCCTGGAGCGGTGCGTTGATGGCGGCACGTTCCATGAAGTTGCGCCGTGCCGGGTTCTTGTCGTTGATTCCCGGCACATGCACCTTGCGCCCGAAGATGGTGGTGACGAAGCCGTCGGCCCGCGCCGCCTCCTTCTTCTCCTCCATATAGTCCCGCACGCCCGGGTATTTTTCAAAATAGGCCTCGATATAGGTCTTGGCGTCTTTCTGCGGGATGGCCAGCTGGCGGGCGAGGCCAAAGGGCGAGATGCCATAGATGATGCCGAAATTGATCGCCTTGGCGCGATTCCGCGTCGGCCCGTCGAGCTGGTCGAGGGGGATGCCGAACACCTCGCTGGCGGTGGCCGCGTGAATATCGGCGCCCTCGTGGAACGCTTCCTTGAGGGGCGTGATATCGGCCACATGAGCCAGCAGCCGCAATTCGATCTGCGAGTAATCCGCCGACAGCAGCACATGGCCTTTTTCGGCGACAAAGGCCTTGCGAATTTTGCGGCCCTCCTCGGTGCGGATGGGAATGTTCTGCAGATTGGGATCGTTGGACGACAGCCGTCCGGTGGAGGCGATGGCCTGCGAGTATGACGTATGGACCCGTCCTGTCTCGGGGCTGATCTGACCGAGCAGCGCATCCGTATAGGTGCTTTTGAGCTTGGACAATTGCCGCCAATCCAGCACCCGCGCCGGCAGATCGTGGCCCTGGGCGGCCAGCCCTTCCAGGATGTCGGCGCCGGTGGCATAGGCGCCGGTCTTGCCCTTCTTGCCGCCAGGCAGTCCCATCTCGTCGAACAGGATCTCGCCGAGCTGCTTGGGGGAGCCCACATTGAATTCATGCCCGGCGAGTTCGTGGATCTCCTCGCCAAGATCGGCGATGCGTTTTTCGAAATCGTCGGACAGCCGCTTGAGCTCGGTGGCATCGACCTTGATACCGTGGGTCTCCATCTCCTCCAGTACGTCCACCAGCGGGCGCTCGATGGTCTCATAGACCGTCGCCATGTGTTCAGAGACCAGGCGCGGCTTGAGGATCCGGTGCAGCGCCAGGGTTACATCTGCATCTTCGGCGGCATAATCCAGTGCCTTGTCCAGGGCGACCTCGGCGAACCCGATCCGGTTCTTGCCGGTACCGCAGACTTCCGAAAACTTGATATTGGTCCGACCGGTGTGCAGCAGGGTTAGCTCGTCGAGCCCATGGCCATGGGCGCCGCCTTCCAGCACATAGGACAGTAGCATGGTGTCGTCGATGGGGCCCATGTGAATGCCCTGGCGGGCGAACACTTCGCTGTCATACTTGGCGTTATGGGCGATCTTAAGGACGCCGCGGTCTTCCAGCAGGGGCTTGAGCGCAGCCACGGCTTTCTTCAGGGGGATCTGTTTGGGGGTGCCGTCGCTGGCGGTATTGTCGCCGTCACCGCCGAGATCCAGCGCGCCCTGTGCCCTGGGGGCCACATGGCCCAGCGGGATATAGCAGGCCCGTGCGCCGGCCACTGGTTCGGCCACACTCAGCGACACGCCCACCAGCTCGGCGCGCAGGCTGTCCAGCGAATTGGTTTCGGTGTCCACCGCCACCACGCCCTGCTTCTGGGCGGCGGCGATCCAGGCGGCCAGCGCCGCCTCTTCCTGGATCAGCGCATAGCCGCCATCGGTCACCGCATCGGCGGCGGCCTCCGCCACCCCGTCGTCGTCATCGATGAGATGACCGTCTCGCGCGAGCTCGGCCTTGACCCGGGCCAGGATGGTTTTGAAACCCTGTTCCTCGAGAAAGCCGATGAGGTTGTCGGGATCGGGTTCCTGCAGAACGAAACTGTCGTACGCCGCCTCAACGGGGACGTCCTGCTTGAGGGTCACCAGCTCGCGGCTGACACGGGCGAGATCGGCAAACTCGATCAGATTCTCGCGGCGTTTGGTCTGTTTGATTTCGCCGGCGCGCTCCAGCAGCGTGTCCAGATCGCCATATTCGTCGATCAACAGCGCCGCGGTCTTCACGCCGATGCCGGGCACGCCGGGGACGTTATCGGTGGAATCGCCGGCCAGGGACTGGATATCGATGACCTTGTCGGGCCTCACGCCGAAGCGCTTCTCCACCTCCGGATAGCTGATGGCGGTGCCCTTCATGGGGTCCATCATGGAGATATTGTCGTCCACCAGCTGCATCAGATCCTTGTCGGACGAGACGATGGTGACCCTTTGCCCCGCATCGGCCGCCTGTCTTGCATAGGTGGCGATGAGATCGTCGGCCTCATAGCCTTCCAACTCGGCCTGGGGCAGGCCGAAGGCGCGGGTGGCATCGCGGATCAGGCTGAATTGCGGGATCAGATCGTCCGGCGGCGGCGGGCGGTTGGCCTTGTATTCCTTATAGATATCGGAGCGGAAGGTCTTGCGCGCGGTGTCGAAAATCACCGCCAGATACTCGGCATCGGAATCATCCACCAGCTTCAGCAGCATGGAGGTGAAGCCATAGACCGCGTTGACCGGCGTGCCGTCGGGCCGGGTCATGGGCGGCAGCGCATGATAGGCGCGGAAGATGTAGCCCGACCCGTCGATCAGGATCACATGGTCCTGTTTCGCGCTGTCCTGTGTTGCCTTGGTGGCCATCCGACCGCTCCCTCACTGTTTGGCAAAACATGCCGCACGGAGGCGTCGGAGTCGAGGGGCGGTCAGCGGATTGTCGGTACTGTCCCGTGGGAAAATTGTATCAAATTATCCAAAGGATATTTTCCGGGGACCATTCGGGCTATCAATGCCCGCTGGCCGGCTTTACCCCTTCTTTCAGCACAAAAAGCCGGTCGCAATAGCCGCATTCGGCGCGGCCGCCTTTCAGCGTCAGGAATACCCGCGGGTGGCCCAGCGCGCCGCCGCCGCCATCGCATGCCACGGTGGTGTCTTCGACTTCGATGGTTTCCGGCGGTTCCGGGGCCCCGGTTTCAGAGGATGGGCTGGCCATGGGTATTCTCCTGCGCTCGGTGCGCCGTGGGTGCGGGTTCATTGACCCTGTCGGGTGCGCGATGATACCCAAAGAGGAATCCTGTGCAAGCTATCTCGGCCTTTCCCCTCCATGCGTCACGTATTTCTTCTGATTCTGTTATGGGCGACGGCCTGCGCGCCGGTGGTCAGGCCCATGGGGCCGGCGGTCGGCGACCCCTTTGTTTCCTCTGATGCCCTGACCGCCCGGGATGGCGTGACGCTGCCCCTCAAATCCTGGCTGCCCGGGGGAAAGCCGCGCGCGGTGATCGTCGGGCTGCATGGGTTCAATGACTACAGCAATGCGCTGGCCCTGCCCGCTGCCTACTGGGCTGATCGTGATATCGCCACCTATGCCTATGATCAGCGCGGCTTTGGCGGCGCGCCCAACCGGGGCTATTGGGCCGGCACTAGGGCGATGGCCGCCGATCTGCGGGCGGCGGTAATCGCGGTAAAACAACGCCACCCCGGCGTGCCGGTCCATGTGGTGGGCGTCAGCATGGGCGGCGCGGTCACCATGGCGGCGCTCTCCCGGGGACCCATCAAGGGCATTGAAAGCGCGGTTCTCGTGGCGCCGGCGGTGTGGGGACGGGCGCACATGAATGTGTTTCAGCGCGGCGCCTTGTGGCTGCTGTCGAACACCATGCCGTGGTTTCCGCTCACCGGCGAGGGGCTGAACGTCACGCCGTCGGACAATATCCCCATGCTGCGGGCCCTGTCGCGCGATTCTAAAATCATCCACGAAACCCGTGTCGATGCGGTCAAAGGTCTGGTGGATCTGATGGATAGTGCCTATGGCGCCGCGCCGTCGCTGAACGGCACGCCAATCCTGATCACCTATGGGCTGAAGGACGAAATTGTCCCCAGGGCGCCGACCCAGGACGTCATGCGGCGCCTGCCCCGGACCAACGGCAACCGGCTGGCACTCTATGAAGGCGGCTATCACATGATGCTGCGCGATACCCAGGCGGAAATTCTGTGGAACGACATCGCCGCCTGGATACTGGACCGCGGCGCCCCCCTGCCGTCGGGGGCCGACAGGCGGGCGGAAGCCTTATTAGCCCGGAACCAATAATGGCGTGCCGTGCCGTTTGCCTTTGCGGCTTGCATCCCGTTGCGCTAGTTTCCGCATCTGGCCAAGGCACCCGTAGCTCAGCTGGATAGAGCGCTGCCCTCCGAAGGCAGAGGTCACAGGTTCGAATCCTGTCGGGTGC
>JABJKO010000007.1 GCA_018660305.1 Rhodospirillaceae bacterium | reverse complement strand
GTGCCCGCCGACTGGGCGAGCCGCGCCGTGGCGCTCTCTCCCAGCAAGGTGACGTCAACCAGTCTGATGGCGACGACGGCGAAGGCTGCCGCGAACAGGGCGCTGGCGATCATCAGCCGGTTACGGCCAATTTCGACCTCTTGCGATACCGATGGTTCGCGGTGGCGCCGTTGAGAAAAGAAAAAATGGCGGCCGGTCATCGCGCACGCCTATGCGTCGCTAGAATGGGGGGTACTTGACCGGCCGCCGGGGAGTACTCCACGGGGGAGTGTGGAGTATTCTTGGAAAGAGGACGCAGAGGGATATCGGCAATCGAGGCCGTTTGCTCGGGATCGATTGCTTCCAGGGACAACAGGCGGCGTCCCAGATCCTCAAGCCGTGCGGGCTGGTTGAGATAGCTCCACTCGGCCTTCAGAACATGTACGGCTTCGAGATTTCCCAGAGTCTGCTGGTTGATACGCGCAAGCTCTTCCTCCATCGACTTGACGTCGTATTTGAGAACAAAGAGCCCGATCCCCGCCGAGATGGCGAGGACCATCCAGACGAGGGTTGCGCGGTTGATCATGGGGCTCCTCCGACATGTGGGAAGCCATGGGTGTCCGGGCGGGCCGGCCAGGGTGGCGCGGCTGTACGCTCGGCCGTTCGCAGCCGGGCCGATCGCGCCCGTGGGTTACTGGCAATTTCTGTTTCGCCTGGTTTGATGGCGCGTCGCGCCAGAAGATCGAAAGTCGATGCCGGGCCGTCTGTGGGCTGATCCGGCGCATGGCGCGATGCGTTGGGTGTTCGCCCGGCCCGATCCCGCAGAAAGGTTTTGACGATCCGGTCTTCCAGCGAGTGGAAGCTGACCACGGCGAGGCGGCCGCCATCGGCGAGCAGCGCCTCGGCGGCGTCGAGACCACGGGCCAGTTCTCCCAGTTCGTTATTCACGTAGATACGCAGCGCCTGAAAGGTCCGTGTCGCGGGATCGATGGTATCGGCGGCGGCTTTGCGGGGCGCCGGGTAACAGGACCGTACGATGGTGGCGAGCTGTTCGGTGCGGGTTATGGGGTTTTCGCGCCGTGCCGCCACGATGGCTCGCGCGATCCGCCGGCTGCGCCGTTCCTCACCATAGAGATATATGATATCGGCCAAGGCTTTTTCCGCCGCGCCGTTGACCACGTAGGCGGCGCTCGGGCCATCATGGGACATGCGCATGTCCAGCGGTCCGTCATTACGGAAGGAAAATCCCCGCTCCGCCTCATCGATCTGAAAGGATGAAACGCCGAGATCGAGGGTAATGCCGTCGACGGCGTTAACTCCCCGATCGGCGAGCAGCGATCCCATATCGCCAAAACAACCGCAAAGAACGGTCAATCGGCCTTCAAACTCTTTGGAAAGACTATCGCCGCGGGCGCAGGCATCGGGATCGCGGTCGATTCCCCAAACCTGGCAGGGCGCCGCTTCCAGAAGTGCGCGGCTATAGCCGCCCCCGCCAAACGTGCCGTCGATATAGATCGCACCGGCGCGCGGGTTGAGCGCGGTGATTACCTCGTCGAGGAGAACCGGCTTATGACGACCGATAGTCATCATGTCTCTCCCTGACTGGCGAGACGGGCGCGGAGCGCGGCGACGGCGGAGTGCTGGTGGGTCTCGAATTTTTCCGGCGCCCAGATCTGGAAACGCGACCCTCGGCCCACGAACGTGGCGTGGTCGGTAATTCCCGCGGCTTCCGCGAGGGTGCCCGGCAGGACGATACGGCCATCGCCGTCGAACGGCATCTCATGGGCCAGCGCCATGATGGTGTCGACCAGGCTGTCACTGCCACCCAGCAGCGCCGTTTCGAAATCGCCATCGGCCATGGTCTTGTCGAGCCGCCGCCGGTTCAGCTCTTCCAGCATGGCGCGTCCAAAACCGTCCAGCGCCGTGTCGGTCATGGAGGGGTAGACAATAATGCCCTGGTAGGGATCGGCGGCGAGGGCGGCACGGAATGGCGCCGGGACGGATACCCGTCCCTTACGGTCGACCTTGTTCACAAATGTGGACAGGAACGACGTCACGTGAAGACCCCCGACACAAAATTTCCCCATGCGTGCATTCAAAAAAGGCGCACGCACCCATGCCATCTTCGACTATGGGTATTTATGGGATATCATGGGATTTCATGGTATGTCAATGAAAACACCAATAAAGCCGCTGAAAAATCGAGGCTTTTTCGGGGTAGTCACAGTTTCCATCAAAGTGTTTCGGCGGTTCTCTCAGTCGAATGTTGTCTCCTCTTAAAACAAAGGGTCGGCGAAGAATGTGGCGAAATAGTGTTCGCGTAATGTTCTTTTTTTGATTTCATCGGATGGTATCGCATCACGCTCGTGTTTCCCAGATAAACAAGTAACCCCAACAGGTTGGTCCTGAGACTATCCCTAAGTAATCGGTGGAAATTGCCAGACGGTCTGTAAGCCGGGTTCTGTCCCCGCTTGCGCGGGTGATGACCATTCATCTGGGACGTCCGTCGCCGGACGCCTCGCGCGACCTACCCGGGCAGCGATGCGGAAACCCATCCGCGGGCCGAAACCCACTATGCCGCCCCTATTCGGTCTTGCTCCCGGTGGGGTTTGCCCTGCCACTACCGTTACCGGCAGTGCGGTGCGCTCTTACCGCACCCTTTCACCCTTACCCTTCTGCGCCAGAGGCGTCGAAGGGCGGTTTGCTTTCTGTGGCACTTTCCCTGGAGTCGCCTCCGCCGGGCGTTACCCGGCACCGTGTCTCCGTGGAGCCCGGACTTTCCTCCCTCCGCGGGTTTCCCCGATGCGAAGAGCGGCCATCCGACCGTCTGGCCCGGTCAATGTGGCGACGCCCGGCCAGAGGGTCAAGTAAAAGCGGTGACGCTTAACCAGCGGTCATATTCGCCCAGGTGTCGCGGACGAACCGGGCGGCGGCGGCATTCTGGCCGATCAGGGAATATTTCGCGTTGTGGCCGTAATCCGGCAGATTGATCATTTCGGTGGTGATGTATTTCAGGCGTTTCTCCGGATCGGCCTTGTGATAGCGCAACGCCTTGCGGACCACCTCCTTGGTCGGTTCCACCTTGTAGGCATGCCAGGGCGAATGCCATTCGCCGGGCGCCGGTTTGGTGAACGGATACATGATGCCGCGACCGGTCACAGGATCGGCACCCTCCGGCAGGGTCGGCATACCGGCGACCGGCACCCCGGGCTCCTGGACCGACCAGATGTTCTTGGGCCCGTTGGGCGCGGCGGACCGTACCTGCAGCCAGCGGACGATCCCGAGCGCCAGCCATTCATCGCACAAATTGCCCGGCTCGAACGGATCGAGAAGGAGCCGGCCAGCCTCCACGTCCTCACGAATACCCGAAATGTCCTGTTCCTCGGGATTATCTATCTTGAAATTCACATGGCTGTAATCGAGCGTGTAGTTGAACTGAATCCCCTTGTCCTGGACCGCCAGGGCAACCGGCGTCACCCGTCGGAAATCCTCCGACCACATATTCACGTGCAGCTCGAAGGTCGGTTCAACACCGAGCCTCATGCCGGAATCATAAGCCTTTAGATAACAGTCGATAATTTCCTGATTTGTCACCACATGCCCGTCCGCATGCTCGGTGAAAATCATGATGTTGTGCATATCGGCGCCGATTTCCTTGGCGATCCGCAAATTATCCTGTAGCAGCGCCTCGTCCTGACCGAGCCGGTAAAACCAGCTCACCGTGCAGATGGGTAAATCGTACTTGTCGATGGCGTTTCGGTATTCGTCGAAACTGTCGCGCAGGGGGATGCGGTCGAAATAGTCGAACACGCCGGTTTCCTTGACCAGGCGAAACTGTTCATCGATGGAGGCTTCTTCCAGCGAGATAGGGTGGTCCATCGACGATGCCTGCGCGCCACGCCCGTTGCAGCCGATCAGGAAATCATTTGGCATGAGACGACCCTTTACAGGTTTGGGCGTTACTCGGAGAGCCCTTGGATTAATGACATGGTTTCGGCATCGATTACGCCGTTCACTTGGGTTTGACGATGGTGGCGCTGGAATGCCGTGATGACGGCGTCGAGGGGAGCCTCCGGGTCATAGCCAATTCCGGTCAGACGGGTGCGGGCTTCCTGATCATCGGGATCGGCAGCTGTTACGGCAGTGTTCGGCAGCCGACCGATTCCGGCCTCTGCCAATCTCTTCCAATTGAACAGTTCGCCGGGGTCCTCCTTGCGCTGGGGCGCCACATCGGAATGGGCCAACACGCGGTCGGGCGGGATCGGGTGGCGCGTCAGAATGCCGTGGCACAGATCCATGAGCGACACCATCTGCGCCTCGGGAAAGGGTCGATAGCCAAATTCATGCCCCGGGTTCTGGAGCTCGATTCCGATGGAGCGGGCGTTGATGTCGGTGGCTCCCTCCCAGTAACTCACACCCGCATGCCAGGCGCGCCTTGCCTCGTCGACCAGCCCGTAGACAGTCCCGTCCTCGTCGATCAGATAGTGGGCGCTGACCTTCGCCTCCGGATCGCATAATCGTTCAAGCGATGCCCCGGCGCTTTGCATGCCGGTGTAATGCAGCAGCAGGATATCGATGGTGCCATTGGCCGGCCGGTCATCGGTATTGGGTGAGGGGCGGTCGATCACTGTCGGATGGCTCATGATGATTTGCTCGCGGCGGCTTCGGCGGCAATGAGATCGGGGCGACGCAGGATGATGATGGCGACCCCGGCCAAGGTGATCAACCCACCCAGCACAAATGTCCACGACAAGGGCTCGTCGAGAAGCAGAACACCAAACAATACCCCTAGAACGGGTACCAACAGAGTAAAAGGCATGACCTGATTGGTCGGGTTGCGCTGGACCAGGAAATACCAAAGCCCCTGGCCGACGATGCTGGCGACCAGCCCCATATAAAGAATGCTGGCGAAGGCACCGACGGGCGCCGTCGATAAAGCCTCGATCTGGCCCTCCTCGAAAATCCAGGAGACCAGAAAAGCCTGCGGAATCGCCAGGATCGAAATCCAGGCATTGATCGACATGAAATCCGTCGATTCCAGCCGTTTGATCTGGATCGTGGCGACAGCAAAGAAAAATGCCGCGACAACCATGATCAGGAGCATATCAAGCCGTTCGCCGATCCGTGGTATGCCCGCGATGATGGCGATTCCCCCAATAGCGAGGATCAGACCGGCTGTGCGGCGCCAACCGAAGGTTTCGCCATGCATCAACCAGGCCAGCAAGGCGGCAAAGGGGACGACGGTCTGCATGGCGATGGCGCCGGTCCCGGCTTCGATATATTTCACCCCGTAGAGCCCAAGGCCGAAATGGAGGACGCACAGGGTGGTACCGATTGTGAACAGGGGGATCAGCATGCCACGCGGTGATTTCGCGAACCACGCGAGCGCGGCGGCGGCCACCGTCAGTCGCAGCCCGAGCAGAAAATAGGGTGGGATCTCCTGCGCGCCGAACCGCATGGCGACAAAATTGCCGCCCCACGCGGTGGCGACGATGAGCGCGAGAAGGATATGGGTGAGTTTCATTTTTGATGGCCGTGACGCGGCGGTCTGGCTAATTGATGCCGCGTTGTTTGCAGATCTGGTCGTAGGCCGCGTTGATGGTGGCAACCTTTTCCGTCGCGACCTCGATAAAATCTTCCGGCATGCCCTGGGCGACCAGCGTGTCCGGGTGATGTTCGCGCATCAGCGTGCGCCAGGTAGAGCGTACTTCGTCATCGGTGGCGCCATGATCGACCCCCAGCACCACATAGGGATCATCCATATCTGCGCCGAGATGGGCGACTTTCATTCGCTGGAAGGTCGCATCGTTGAATCCGAAGATCTCCGACACCCGGGTCAGAAATTCAATTTCCGCGGGATGGGCGATCCCGTCGGCCTTCGCAATATGGAACAGCCCGCCGAGCAATTCTTCGAGGACGGCGGGGTTGCTTTGGAAGATCCTGGCGACCTGTTTGGCATAGGGCTCGAAGCCATGTGAATCCTTGCGCGCCTGATCGAACAGGCGGCCGACATTTTTGATTTCATTGGGCGGGACATGGAATATCTGCTTGAAGGCCTCGATCTCGTCACGCGTGACCGTGCCGTCCGCCTTGGCCATCTTGGCCGAGAGAACAACCACGGCGATGGCAAAAGTTGTTTGTTTGGCGAGGCCGGGTTCGCCGTCGGGCTCTTCGGAATCACTGCGGATTCTGTCGATGGCATGACCCGCGATGCCGCCGACCAGCGCCCCCAGCGGGCCGCCCATGGCGAGGCCCGCCGCGGCCCCCAGAATTTTTCCCCAGACTGCCATGTGGATTCCTCGAGGCTCTACGGTTTCAGGTTTCCGACACCGGGCAGGCGCAGGCCCAGATCCGCCGGATCGATCCCGAATGACAGACCTAATATGTTGATCTCAAGACCCTCCTCGGCCGAGACCAGAACGCCCAGCAGACCCCAGAGAGAGAGTTGAGCGCCACCACCGCTGGGTGCGCGCCCAACGAATTTCGCGTCGCCGAGATAATCCTTGCCGATGGCGGTCGGCGGTAAATCCACACTGAGATCCGGCACCCGCCGGGTCACGAAGGCGGTGAAGGTATTGCTGTTGGGTCCCGGCCAGGTCCGGTAGCTGTTTGGCCAGGGATAGTCGGCGACGGCCTTTTCAATATCCTTGATTGCCCGCGCCGCCTTCTCGCCGCGCACATCGGCCAGTAATTCCGGTTTTGCGCCAAACCAATAACGATCGGGTCCGCCACTATGCACCTGCAGCGCGCTGCCGCCGCGGAATACGTGCCAGCCCATGACTTCATAGGTGGTATATAAGTCGGCCCCGGCCGCCTTGATCGATATCCAGGTATGGACCGCGAACACACCGCGCCAGGAGAACGCTCTGGCGGCATAGATTTGAACAATAGCTTCCGGTGTCGAGGCCGCGGGCGGCGCCAATCCCGAGCTTTGTCTGGTTGCTGTTCGCCAATCCGCGGCCAATCGCGAGTTATCCCCCGCGGCCATTGCCAATGGTCCCAACATCAGAAGACACAGAATAATGAGAATGCGTCGAAGCCACATCATAGAGCCCTACGCTAACACGCTGCGTTAAGGGCAACAATCAACACGTGCATTATGCCAATTTTGTGACAGGGGCACGCCGGGGGCGGCGTCAGATTTGATCTTCCAGAAGCGCGTCGACGCCATCCTGGTTGATGGTCGGGTTTTCACCGTTGATGATTGCGCTGACCACATCCATCAGCCCCTGAAGCAGTGCGGAGGTCTTGGTGCATTCATGGGTCACGCGGTCCGTATCGTTGGAATCCACAGCTGCCTTGATACGGGTGAGCACCTGCGGAATTAGCGAGTTGATCATGCTGACCGTTGTTTCGAACTGACGGCGATATTGCGCGGGCGCGACATCATACGCTTCGACCGCTAGGTCCTTGTCGGAGAACAGGCTGTCCTGAAAGTGTTCCTTATACCCTTTGGGCGCCCAGGCCTGCGCCTCCTCCAGGCAATCCGGCATATCGGGGATGAGACCAACCAGCATGACGAATTCGTTGAAATGGTTCAGATAATCCGTCGCCAGCAGCGTTTTCTCGTTGATGTTGGATCCCCGGACGCGGCTGCGCAGCTCGGTAAGAGCATCGTCCGAGACATCATCGGGCGCCGCCGGGGCGGCAGAGGATACAGACTGGTCCATTTTGATCCAGGCACAACATAGGGTCCGGTTCTGTCGCGGGCGACCGGGCCTGGAAAGTGTCCCGAATTCGCGTGTGAGAAAGGTTAATAATGGCCGTCAGTACAATTTATTGTGGAATGTCAACGCGATCGTACTTGCATGACAAGGATATCGATGGAAGGTTTCTTGCCGCAATATTAACGAAACCGCGTAAGAGACAGGCCTGTGACCCCAGCCGAGAAAATAGCTTCCCCCGCCGCTCTCCGCGCCGACTGTCGTGCCGGTCGTTTTGACGGGCCCACATCGGGTCATGCGCCGGGCCATGTTCAAGCCAATATGGTGATCCTGCCAGCGGATTATGCCGACGAATTTCGTGAGTTTTGCGACAGGAACCCGCAGCCCTGCCCGGTGCTGGAAATCCTGGAAGCCGGCGACCCGGAACCCAGGAAAATTGCGCCGGGGGCGGACGTGCGAACGGATTTGCCGCGTTACCGGGTCTTTCGTAACGGCGAGGCGGTGGATGATCCGACCGATGTCACCGATCTTTGGCGCGACGATCTGGTGACATTCATGCTGGGCTGCTCGTTCATTGTCGAAGGCGCGCTCATGGAGGCCGGGCTGGTGTTGGCCCATATTGCCGAGACCGGGTTTGTCCCCATGTACCGGACGACGCGGGCGACGGTTCCGGCTGGTCGGTTCGAGGGCCCGACGGTGGTGTCCATGCGTCCCTTTGCCCCCGAGGACGCCGACCGCGCGGCCGACATCACGGCGCATTATCCGATGGCGCATGGTGGGCCCATTCATATCGGCGATCCGGGAGAGCTGGGAATTCGCGATATCCATGAACCGGAATTCGGCCGGGCCGTGACCATCGCACCGGGTCAGACCACGGCGTTTTGGGCCTGTGGCGTGACCCCTCAGGAAGCACTGGCGGCCGCCAAGCCGCCGCTCGCCATCACCCATTGCCCCGGCCAAATGTTTGTTGCCGATATCCTGTCGGAATCGACCCGCATCTGACCGCTTGTGTTGGCGCCAGAGGCGGGTAAAAGGAATAGAGTCGAGCGCGAACAAGGTGGGAGCCGAACCATGAAACCAATGCCAACAGCAGATCTCCACGCCATCGCCGACGAGCTTGCGGCCAGCGGTCAGCGCGTGAAAGTACTCTGGCAGGAGCCGGATTCGCTGGCCTTCGTCGCCCGTGGCCGGGAATACCGCAGCGAATTTCACATCGATCCGTGCGATGAGGTCATGTTCATGATCAGGGGCGACATGAACCTTCATTACCGCACCCCCGAGGGTAAGGAAGAGGTCACGATCCTGACCGAGGGCACCACCATTCATGCGCCGGCGGGCGTGCCCCATTCGCCGCGCTTTCCCCCCGACGCCTTCTGTTTCGTGATCGAGCGCAAGAGGCGTGAGGGCGAAATCGATCGCTTCCAGTGGTTCTGCGAGAAATGCGACAATTTTCTCCATGAAGAGCAGTTCATTGTCAGCGACTACGCCACCGATCCGGTCTCCAAGGCCTATAAGAATTTTTTCGATTCGGAAGAGTTCCGCACCTGCGGCAAGTGCGGCACCGTGATGCCGACGCCTTGATGACGTTTAGCTCGTTTTTGACCAGCTCATGAGGCACCTGCAATTTGGCGATTTGACCATCGACCGGCTGGTCGAGCTGGAGGGGCCGGGCTACGAGCCCACTTTCTTCTTCCCCGATGCGACCATGGAAGGTTTTCAGGGGGAAATGGACTGGCTACTGCCGCATTTCTGGGATAGCGCCGCCAATACCTTTCTGCGCAGCATCCAGAGCTATGTAGTCCGCACGGATCATCACACTGTACTGGTCGATAGCTGTGTCGGTCACGGCAAGGAACGCCCGTCGACGCCGGCCTGGCACCAGCGGGACTCCACCTGGCTAGATCAACTGGTGGCAGCGGGCGTTCGGCCCGAAGAGGTCGATTACGTGCTCTGCACCCATCTGCACGCCGATCATATCGGCTGGAATACGCGGCTGGAGAACGGACGCTGGGTGCCGACCTTCCCCAATGCCCAGTACGTCTTTCACAAGGACGAATTCAGCTATTGGGAAGAGCATGGCAAGGACTGGGTTGGGTCCGGCTCGCTGGATGGCGGGTTCGAGGATTCCGTTCTACCGGTCATGACGGCCGGGCAGGTTGCGCTGGTGGACAATGATTTCGCCATCGACGACCAGTTCACCCTCGAGCCGACCCCCGGCCATTCGCCTGGTCATGTCTGTATCGATGTCCGGACTAAGGCCGGGCATGCGGTGTTTTCAGGCGATGTGGTTCATCACCCGATCCAGATCGCCTACCCCGAATGGAACAGCCGGTTTTGCGTCGACCCCGGGATGTCGCGCGCCAGCCGGAAAAAATTTGTGGATCGCCATGCGGAAACGGATACGCTGATCCTGCCGGCGCATTTCGCCAACCCGGCGGTTGGCCGGATCGTCGGCAATGGCGACCGGTGTAAATATCAGGTCTGACATGGACGGCAGCACCCCCCCGCCAGATGCGCTCATCGAGGCGTTGCGTCAGTTGCTTGGCGATCGCCTGTCCACCGCCGAGGCCGTGCGGGCGCATCACGGCCGGGACGAATCCCATCATCCGCCCCTGCCACCCGATGCCGTGGCCTTTCCCAATAATACGGACGAGGTGGCTGAGATCGTCCGGCTGTGCGGGGGCCATAAGATTCCCATTATTCCTTACGGCGTCGGGACGTCGCTGGAGGGTGGGATCAGTGCGGTCAAGGGGGGTGTCTGTCTCGACCTCGGTGGGCTCGACAGGATCCTCCGAATCGACGCGCAGGACATGGATGTCACCGTAGAAGCCGGCGTGACCCGCAAACGGCTCAATGAGGAACTGCGCCATACCGGCCTGTTCTTTCCGGTGGACCCGGGCGCCGATGCGACTCTTGGCGGTATGGCCGCTACACGGGCGTCGGGGACCAATGCGGTGCGCTATGGCACCATGCGTGAAAACGTTCTTCGCCTCAAAGCGGTGCTGGCCGATGGACGGGTCGTGACCACCGCCGGCCGCGCTCGTAAATCCGCCGCCGGCTACGATCTGACCCGTCTTCTGGTGGGATCCGAAGGAACGCTGGGCATCATCACTGAAGTTACCGTCCGGCTCTATGGTGTACCCGAAGCCATGTCGGCGGCGGTCTGCAGCTTTCCCACCGTGGACGATGCGGTCAATTGTTGCATTCTGACCATTCAGTCGGGCATCCCGGTCGCCCGTGTCGAGTTGCTGGACGACGTCCAGATGAGAGCCTGCATTGCCCATTCAGGGCTGGATTACGAGCCGGTACCGGCGCTGTTCTTCGAGTTCCATGGCTCCACCGAGGGTGTGCGCGAACAGGCCGAGGCCGTTCAGAACATTGCGGGGGAGCTTGGCGGATCGGGATTTCGCTGGGCGCAGAAGACCGAGGATCGCAATGCGCTCTGGCAGGCGCGCCACGACGCGCTTTATGCGGCGCTGGCGCTGCGGCCCGGCGCCGTGGCCTGGTCCACCGATGTCTGTGTCCCCATTTCCCGCCTCGCCGAATGCATCGCCGAGACGCGTGCCGATATTGCCGCTTCCGGATTGCTGGCGCCCATTGTCGGTCAT
>JABJKO010000008.1 GCA_018660305.1 Rhodospirillaceae bacterium | reverse complement strand
GTAATCGTTCATGGGGCTCGATCCTGTTCGACAGTGCGGGCGAGCGCGCCAATTGTCCTTTAAAGGATCGCTATTCGCCGCGTTCGGTGTCCCGACGGTACCACGGGAAATACCGTTTGAGGATCCAGTTCATGGTGGATTCGAACATCAATCCAAAGAGCGCCAGCGCCAGCACGCCGACAACGGCGGTATTGTGATGGAACGATTGGGCATTTGTCAGGATGTACATGCCGAGCCCATCCAGCGAGACAAAGAACTCGGCGATCACCGCCCCCACCAGGGCGCGGCCCGCCGCAAGCCGGACACCGGCAATGAGATAGGGAAGCGACGACAAAAGCGTGATATCGCACCAGACATACCAGGCACCGGCGCGGTAGGCGCGGCACACTTCGAGATATTCCGGCGGCACCGAGCGCGCCCCATCTCTTGCATTGATGGCGATGGAAAAGAACGCGGCGAAAATGACCGTCGCCATGCGGGCACTTGATTCATAGCCGAACCAGATGGTGATCAGGGGCAGGGCCGCCACCATGGGCAGGGTGTAAAACCCGTTGATGTAGATATTGAACAACCGATCGAACGCTTTGACACGCCCCATGGCAACACCGACCAGGGTGCCGGTCACCAGCGCGATCAGAAGCCCCTGGATAACCGCGAACAGCGTGCCCGACGTGGCGGTCCAGAACTCGGGATCCACCATGACCGATGGAAAGACCAGGGCAACATTGATCGGTTTGGCAACAAAGGGCGGTGCGAAAAGAACCACGCCGAACTGCCAGAGGAGAAGCAGGATGATGCCGGCAAGGATCTTCGCCCGTGCGTTTGCACCGGTGATTGCCGACCAGACCCCCGGTTGGGGCACTTTAGGGGAGGCTTGCGAGGACAGTGTCACCGGTCCAGCCCTCTCCAGGCGGCGAACCGCTTTTCCAGGACCTGGGCAACACGCATCAGGACAATCCCGGCAATGGTGATCAGCAGGATAGCAGCCAGAACACCCGCCATATCGGGCGTCCGCGATGCCACCATGATCTCCTTACCCAGCCCCGACGTGCTGAGAAAGAACTCGGCGGCGACCATGCCCACCAGGGCCCGGCCAAGCGCCTGGCGCACACCGGTCAGGGCGAAGGGCAGGGTGTAGGGAATCAGGATATCCAGCCAGACCGCCGCTTCACTGGAGCGGAACGAACGCGCAACCTCCAGCAGTTCGGGTTTTACACTGCGGGCGCCCTCGAGCGTGTTGTAAAGAATGGGGAAGAACGAAAAGAGATAGACGACCGTCACCTTGGGCCAGAAACCGAACCCGAGGATGGACAGGATAAACGGTATCAGCGCCACCATGGGCGTCACGTAGAGAACCAGAATATAACTTTCCAGCGCCACGCGGAGCATGACCAGCCGGGCCATGACGATGCCGAATGGCACAGCCGTACAAAGCGCGATGCCGAACCCGGTGCCGAACAGCTTCGCGGATCCTATGAGGGAGCCGACAAATTCTTCATCCTGCAAATTTTCGAAAAACCGTATGGCAACCCCGGGATGATCCGCGCCGCCGATAAGGGGCGCCATAAAGGCATTGTCGAACTGCCAGCCCACCAGTTCCCAGATTACCGCACCAACCATAAGGCCGAGCGCGACGGTGCCCCATCGCACCCATCTGTTTTCTGAATTGATGAATTCCAGCACGGCCGTCTTTCGCCAAATCGGGATCAGTTTCTAATTCAAAGGAAGGGCGGCGCCACGGTCACGGCCCCGCCCTCCTTGGATTCCTGTCGATCAGCCAATCAGGTCTATTTCCTGACCAGCACCATGGCTTCCTGCCACAGCGACGGATCGACGAGCTGGCCGAAACCAACCGGCTTCTTACCCGGCTTGATGCCGCTTTTTCCCTTGGTTTTCTTACCGACGATCGCCTGGATCTTCACGGTCTTGGCGATCCGCTTTTTGTTCAACCCATCGGTCCCGCGCGGCCAGTAGTTGAAATTGGTAAACACCTTTACGGCGCTCATCGCGTCCGTGGGATTACGCTTGGTGGCTTTGGCATAGGCCGCCACCTTGGCCGCGTTGGCCGGATTATACATGAACTCGATGGCTTCGATCTGCGCGGCCAGCGCCCGGACAAGCAGCTTCCGCTTCGCCGCAAGCTTCTTCTTGTGGGTCACGAACATGAGATAATGCGTGCCCGGTGCCGTCTTTTCGATTTCGAGGACAATGGTGACCTTCTTGCCGCTCGCACGCTCGATAACCGGAATGTCATCGAGATGAAGAACGCCAAAGGTGAGCTGACCGGCCACCATGGCCGCCCCGACATTGGAGGAAAGATTGACGGTCGGGATATCCCGGTCGGGACGCAGCTTACAGGCCCGCGCCATATTCTGCAGCTGGATCCAGCGCGCGCCGCGGGGCGAATCCACACCCACCGCCTGGCCTTTCAGATCGGTACATTTGTTCTTCTTGGGATCCATCGACCCCAGGAACCAGTCCGGTTTCTCCAGACCCTGCAACCCGATCAGCGGAACACCCGCATTGGACACCATGCGGGCCACCGGAGCCGTCGGCGACAGGGAAGCGTCCACCGCTCCCGAGAGGACCGCCTTGGCCGCGGCGACACCGGACCGGAACGGACGGATGGTTACGTCGAGGCCATGCTTCTTATAGAAACCGCCTTCCTTCGCCACATAGATCATGACCGTCGAAAACACCGGCGGCACTCCCGGCACCGCGATGGACAGCTTGTCGGCGGCCTGAACACCCATACCGCCTGCCGCCAAACCCGTTACTGCCGCCGCGATGGCGGTGAGTGATTTTAGTCCCTTGATCCTCATTTCCTTCTCCTCTGTTTGTGGCTCATTTTGTGATCTTGTTTATTGGAATCTCTCACTGGAATAACTCTCTAAACTTCGAATTCCGCCGCCCGCACCTCATCCATCAGCATGCTCCAGACATGCTCACGCACTTCGTTGAAACGTGGATGAGACAGCGTCGCGCGGTCACGCGGCGCCGGGATATTGACATCGATGACCTCGAAGACGCTCGACGGCCGCCCCTTGAGGACGACGACCCGGTCCCCCATCAGCACCGCCTCTTCGATGGAATGGGTGATGAACACCATGGTGGTCGGCCGGCTTTCCCATATGCGCAGTAACTCGAACTGAAGGATCTCGCGGGTTTGGGCATCGACGGCCGCGAAGGGCTCGTCCATCAGCAGGACAGAGGGCTCCACCGCCAGGGCCCGCGCCAGCCCGCACCGCTGCTGCATGCCGCCGGAGAGCTGATAGGGAAAGGAGTCTTCAAATCCCGAAAGCCCGACCATGTTAATATAATGGGGCACGCGGTCGGCGATTTCCGCCTTGGATATACCCGCCAGCTTGAGACCATAGGCAACATTGGAAAACACGGTCTTCCAGGGGAACAGCCCGAAATGCTGGAACACCATGGCGACGCCTTCGCGCGGCGCGTCCATGCGCGCGCCCTCCACCAGGATTTCCCCTTCGTCATAAGGAGTCAGGCCGTCGATACACCGCAGCAACGTCGTCTTACCGCAGCCCGAGGGCCCGACGATCGTGACGATCTCGCGTTCGCCAAAGGTGAGATTGATGTCCTCGAAGACCTGCAGCGCGCCATAGCGCTTACCCAGCCCGTTGACGACGATGCGTTGGCCTGAGGTTGCGTCTGTCATCGTCAATCGTCCCCGAAGCCCTTTCCCGCCGGTTCTTCTAGTCCGCCACCGCGGCTTTTTTCCGGTTCGGCGCGGCATCCCTCTTTGCCCAGTAATCGTCAGATGCCTTTGTCGCCGCCAGCGCCTCGGCGGTTTCCGTTCCCGGCGCCATGGACCCGTCGGTGCCGGCCAAAATCTGGTGATGATCGATATTGAGTGTCCGCAGCCAGCGCTGCTGCCCCATGGTTATGGCGACAAAATAGCCAAGCTCGACGATCTCAGCCTCTCTGAAATGGGCGTTCAGCCTGTCCCAGATGTCATCGCCTGCCTCCAGATCCCAGACGATCGCTTCCGTATAGGCGAGGGCCGCCTTTTGCCGCGGGTCATAACGGTCCGACTTCTCGAAATTGAGCAGATCGAGATAATCATCTTCCACCAGCCCCTGGTTCGCGGACTGGATGGATCGCTGATTGCCGCAATATTCGCACTTCACGGAATGAGAGACGTAGACGCGGCACAGCTCCTTGATCGCATGCTCGCAAACGCCGGTGTGAAAGACATCGTGCCAGGTATGGGCAAACGACCAGAAGGCGGCCGGAACATGGGCGCGGATCGCCTGGCTCTCCGGCCGGGGCGTGCCCTCACGCCGGCAGCGGTCAAATTCCGCCAGCATTTTCTCGTCCGTAATGGTCGCCGGGTCCACATAGGAAATACGTTGCTTCGCCATCGTCCCACTCCCTGCGTGAAGATTGTTCTCGACCGTACGCCATCGCTCTGCAATCGATTGCGAGCATCATGAGTTTAATTGAAACAAGGGTCAACCACGCACTTGCCGCAGGGTCGAAGATGCCGCGGGGTGACACGGATCGGCGGAATGGCTAAACAACGCAAACATAACATTCGGGCTTTTCATGACTGAGTTCACCCTACCGACGCCTCTTGAGACAATCGATCTGACCATGGATGACGGTGCCCTTATCCGCGTCCGCCGGCACGGTAATAAAACCGGCCCGCGGCTAATCCTGGCGCACGGCAACGGATTTGCGACCGATGCCTATTATCCGTTCTGGCAGCACTTGCTCGAACGATTTGAGGTGGTGCTCTATGACCAGCGCAATCATGGCCATAATCCACGCCATGACGTCACCCACCACGATATTTCCTATTTCGTGAGCGATATGGAGACCGTCTTCCAGCAGGTAAAGGCCGCCTTTGGGGAAAAGAAAACCGCGGGGGTTTTTCATTCCATCTCCGCCGTCACGGCCGTCTGGCACGCGCTCGATGTGGGCTGGCGTTGGGACGCTCTGATCCTGTTTGATCCGCCTCTGGTCCCGAGCGTCGGCCATGAGTTGCACGAAATTGGACGCGACTTCGAGCTTATGCTGGCGGACTGGTCAAAGGACCGCCCCGACCGTTTCGCCGACCCCGCCGAACTGGGCGATCAATTCAAGAAATCGAAAAGCCTCAGCCGATGGGTGGAAGGGTCCCACGATCTGATGGCCCGTTCGATCCTGCGCCACGACGAAGAGGCCGGCGATTGGGTTCTGTGCTGCCCACCCCAAGGGGAATCCCAAGTCTATGCGACAAATTCGAAACTCGATCTATGTCCGCGCCTGGGGGAGCTGAAAGGGCCGGTCAAATTCATCACCAGCGACCCCGATGATCCCAACGCCCGGTCGCCGGGTCTTGTGAACCGGGCACTCCACGAGGAATTCGGCCATCCTTACGAAATCGTCCCCGGCACGACCCATATGGTGCAGATCGAAAAGCCCGCCGAATGCGCCGCAATCGTCACAGCCTTTCTCGACGAGAATGGCTTCACCGGTTGACCGGCCGACGAGGCGGCCATAGCCTTCATGTCTGGCGCGTCATCCGCGCCGCCAAACAGCAAGGTGAATGCCATGGCCACCAATCAGACGCTATCGGAACGCGCCGACGCCCTCGAAGAACAGCAGATGAAAGAGCTGGGCGACAGGGTCGTGGGAAAATCGGTTTACTATTATCTGTGCGATGGCGAACAATCGCTTGGCGAAGGGTTTGGCCTCGGCACGGGCAAGCAGATGCTCATGGGCGAGGACCCGCGCCTGCCCGCCATGCCGGACAAACCGACCCTGCAGGATTTCTTCAGGCTTCGTTTCAAGCCGGGGCACCAGCATCTGTTGCAAAGCGCCAATCTGGCGCAAAAAAACGGCCTGCCCGAAAAGATGGTGCTCGCCTGTCTTCTGCACGACGTTGCGGTTGACGGTTTCATCCGAGCCGACCATGGCTATTGGGGCGCGCAGATGATCGAGCCCTATGTGGACGAAGAAGTTACCTGGGCGGTCCGCATGCATCAGGCGCTTCGTTTTTACCCTGATGAGTCCGTAGGGTACGAATATCCGGCCAACTACACCCGCATGTTCGGAGAGGATTTCGTGCCGGAGCCCTATATCCAGGCAGCCTACGAAGAAGCGAAGAACCATAAATGGTACATGTCGGCGCGCATGATCTGCGTCAATGATCTGTATTCCTTCGATCCCAACGTCGTTGTTGAGCTGGAGCAGTTCGACGACATCATCGGCCGCCACTTCAAACAGCCGGCCGAGGGTCTGGGCAACGACAATTCACCGGCGTCTCACATGTGGCGCACCATCAGGCGACCGTGCAACGCGCTTTAGAGCAGTATCCAGTCAACCCAAAGTCGCGGCAATGATGTCGCAATACTGGTCCTGGGTCGGTTTGAGGGGCGCCGTCGCGTTGAAATGAATGTTGACCGCAAGGGCCGCAAGCGCTTCCGCATCATCGTTGGGGTAGCCCATTTCGCGCACTGAATTGGTCAACCCGATGCGGGAATTCAGGGCGGCAATGCCCGCCGCCGCATCGGTGCCGGGCGGGAGCTTCATCGCCTTCGCCACCTGTTCAAGCCGTTCTATGAGACGGTCATCACCCTCCGCCTGATAAAACCGCAGGACGGGCGGCGCCGACGCGGTAATCAGCGCGCCGTGATGCAACGGGCTATCGGCGAAAATATGGCCCAGCACATGGACCGGCCCCAGCCCCATATAGATCGACATGCCGCCTTCAAGCGCCGCCATCAGCAGGTGCCAACGCGCTTCGCGGTCACTGCCGTCCGCCACAGCCCGTTCAATATAATCGACCACCCGGGTGATACCGTCGAGCGCGATGGCCTCAACCGGCGGATTCACATTGTTCGATAAAAATCCTTCCACGCAATGTCCCAGCGCATCCATGCCGGTGCCGGCGGTCAGAACCGGCGGCAGAGACAGGGTCAGCTCCGGGTCACAGATCGCCAGATCGGGTTTCACGAACGGGCTGCGGATGCCGAGCTGGTGGACGCCGGGTTCCGGATGAATACCGCCGCCAAAAGTGATCTCCGCGCCAGTGCCGGCGGTGGTGGGGATGGTAATGTAAGGCGCCACATTGGCCGTAATCTTCGAGGGATCCTTGAGATATTCGATGATCGGCTCCGGATGCGTTGCCGCCACCCGCAGCGCCTTGCCGGAATCCAGCACCGAACCACCGCCCAGGGCGATGATCCCGTCGCAATCATGGTCCCGATAGGTCTGAAGCGCGCCCTCGATCCCGGCCACCGTCGGGTTCGGCGGAATACCATCATAGACGGCGATATCCGGATTGCCGGGCAATGCCGCGCGCACCCGGTCGACAACACCGTGTTCCACGAGCCCGGTATCGGTGATCACCAACGGCCGGTGAATACCGCGCGCCTTTAGTTCATCGGCAAGAACGCCGATGGCGCCGAAATCGAACTGGACTGTCGGAAAGCCTGGAAGGACCGCCATATTATACCTCTACCGATGCCGCATCATACGTAAAGAGCCAATCATAGCGCTCGCGCACCCGGTCGGCCTGCCATTCCGTATCGACATATTTCTGGGCCACCTCCGGATCGGCGAGCTGGGAATTATGGAAACGGTCCGCGTTCTCGTTTGAACCGCGAATGCAGCGCGCCGTGCGTTCAGATCTTGCCACTTCATAATGCTGCAATGCTGTCTCCGGATTGTCGCCATAAGCCTCAAAGCAACGCGCCAGCACCATACCGTCCTCGATGGCCATCACGGCCCCCTGCGCCAGCATGGGAACCATGGGATGACAGGCATCGCCCAGCAGGCTGATCCGCCCCTGCGTCCAGCGCTCCATGGGTTCGCGGCGCATCAGCGCGTATTTATAGGGCGTCTGAATATTGCGTATGGTGGCGCGGATGGCCTCATGCCAACCGTCGAAATCGGCGAGACACTCTTCGACGGTACCCTCCGCCAGCCAGGATTCCACCCGCCAGTCGTCCTTTTCCAGGATACCGACAAAGTTCAATAGCGCGCCGTGACGCACGAAATAATGGACCACATGACCACCCGGCCCGACCCAGTTGACCCCCACGGGATGACTCATTTCCTCGGGCAACAAATCCTTGTCGATGACCCCGCGCCACGCAATCAAACCGGAAAAGCTTCTATCGTCGGGGCCGAAGAGCGACTGGCGTATGGCGGAATGGACGCCATCGGCGCCGATCAAGGCATCGCCTTCAACGGCATCGCGGTCCTTAAGCAGGAGCCGCACACGCGAGCCGTCCTGTTCGCAGCCGACCGCCATCGCATTGAGATGAATGGCGTCGGGTTTCTCCGCCCGCACCGCGTCGATCAGGACATTGTGCAGATCCGCGCGATGGAACATCAAATAGGGAAAACCGTAGCGCTCGACCGATTCCGCGCCAAGATCGAACAGCTTCCAGGTCTGGCCGGTATTCCAGATACGGATTTCCTTGCCGCCGGGCTGCCAGGCGATGGCCTCGATCGCGTCGCCGAGCCCGAGCTCATAAAACACCCGCGTCCCGTTGGCGCTGACCTGAAAGCCGGCACCGATCTCTTGAAGCTCGGGCGCCTGCTCATAGATATTGATGTCGAAACCACGCTTGAGCAGCGCCAGTGCCGCGGTCAGGCCACCGATTCCAGCGCCCGCGATCAGAATGTGCGGTTTATCAGCCATGAGAAAAACGACTACCCGTCATCAAGAAAAGGTACGGCGGGCCAGACCTACTCGTCTGTAACGTCCAGCCAGTTGCCGTCGGGATCGGAAAGCTGAACTTTCCCCAAGGCGTTTTTGGCAAAGAAATCCCGCCGCCGGTTGGCTTCGTCGCTCCCACCCAAGGGCCGGGAGGCGAGGAACGAATTTTTGTCGCCGATCCGTTTCATCTCGCTCTTGAAATGATCGATATCCCTTACCTTGATGCCGATATGGTCCGGTCCCGGCCGCTTGATGGAGGTGCCGACGAATTCCTCGATCTTCCACGGCATGAGCGAGAGCGTGACCTTGCCGTCGGTCAGATGATAGTTGGGATCCCCTTCCCGGCGATTGGTAAGTTGAAGCTCGAAGACGTCAGCATAAAACTCGGCGGCTTCCTCCGCGTTGACCGTGCGAATGGCAAACCGGTTGAACATGGCGTCGCGGTCCTCGCCGTCGCGCTCGGCGTAAACATCCTTCAGGTTTTCGCCCTTCTTCTCCGCGAGATCGAACACGTTTCCATCGGGATCATGCGCGCTATAGGCGGCAAACGGCCGATAGGAAGGACGCTTGACCATACCGGCCTTTGAACTTGCCTTTTTCATGCGTTCCTCGACCTCGGTCATGGATTCGACAACCATGCCGAAATGGTCGATGCCGCCCACATAGCCGTCGCGCCGGGGCAGAATATTGAGCCCCACATTGCCGTCGCCGACGACGGTCGACGCCTCTGCATCGTTCTCCTTGGAATTCACGAACCCAAATAGCGACCGGTAATAACGTTCCAGCAGCGGATAGTCAGAACTGATCATCGCCATGTGATTAATGCGAGCAAACATTCCGTGCCTCCTGTGCGAGCGGTTTTCGAGAAACCGGGCCTATGCTTCCGCGACGTCGATATAGACGCCTTCGATATCGGTCAGATGGTAGTTTCCCAACGGACATTTCTTGAACAGGCCGAGCCGCGCCTTCCCCTCGTCGCCATAACCCAGCGCGCGGCAGCGCATATGCGGGTTCTGCCCCGTCAGATCCTCAATGTCGGCTTTTACCGCCTCGATGCTTTCCACCGTAAAACCGATATGATCGGGGCCCAGCCGTTGCGGGTCCATCCCGATATAGTCATCCATGTTCCACTGCAGAATTGCCAGTGTCATGCGGCCATCGGACAGGTAATAGTTCGGATCGTCGGCCTTCTTGTTCAGTAACGCCAGTTCGAACACCTCGTTATAGAACTCGGCGCAGCGTTCGGCGTGCCGTGTGCGCAACGCGAAATGACTGAAATGCCGGACGGTTTCTTCCTGCTCTTCGGCATAGATATCCTTCTGCATTTTCCGCTCGGACAGATCGAAGATATTGGTATCCGGATCATGGGCGCTATAGGCGGCGAACGGGCGGACCGGGGGCCGCTTGAGCAGCTTGATGGAGGGATCGAATTTTTCAACGCGGGAGCGGGCCTCTTCGATGTCCTCGACCTCCATCCCAAAGTGATCGAGACCGGCGGTCCGGCCCTCCCGACGCGGTATGATGTTCATGCCCACATGCCCATCGCTCACCACGACGGCCCGCGCGGGACGCGGTTTCTTCGCCGTCCTGAGACCAAAGAGGGCTTCGTAGAATTTGGCGTTTATCGCGTATTGATCGCTGGTAATGGCGATATGATTGAGTCGGGCAAACATCCATAGACCTCCGGCGTGCTGTTTAGGAGACGATATTAGACGTTACGCAGAGGCGCGGACAGGGTGAAGAGGGTCTCAGTGTTGAATATGCGTTTTTGTTATTTAGATTATCAATTCTTACGGTCGCTCTTGACTCCAAGACCGAGCCAGCCCTAACTAGCGCTGACGTTTTGCAGTCGTTTGGTTGCCTGAACAATCGGCATTCCGGTTAGTTAGGGTATCTCCTAGCGTTGTGGCGTTGAAACAAATGTGCTGCTGTATGCCGCGCAACGTAGATATCGGTCTGAGGATACAAACATGCCTACTGGAACAGTGAAGTGGTTCAACCCCACAAAGGGATTTGGGTTTATTGAACCAGAAGATGGCGGAAAAGATGCATTCGTCCATATTTCCGCAGTGGAGCGAGCCGGGCTTAGCAGTCTCAATGAAGGCCAGAAGGTCTCCTATGAGCTGCAAGAGGGGCAGAACGGCAGATCCTCTGCCGAAGATCTCTCCGTTCTCGATTAAGTACGGTCTGATCCGTCGTCAACTCGGGTTGACAGCGGTCACCGGTACATCCCGCTCAGCCTACGCGACTTAGTCGCGGAAGGAAGGGTCCTCTTTGTCCATCATCCGGACAAGGGCAGGCCAGCTCGGCGCACCGTGATCGCGGCCGTCCCGGTTTGCCTGCTGCGCGGCGTGTTCGCACACTTCCGGCGAGGGGATGGTATAGGCGTTCGAATCCGCGCTGAAAGCGTTGATCGCCAGCTGCGCGGCACATGCCTTTTCCAAATGATACATCAGCACGAACGCTTCGGCGACGGATGCCCCGGCGGTAAGAAGACCGTGGTTGCGAAGGATCAATGATTTGTGGGACCCAAGACTCGCCACGATCCGTGCGCGTTCATCGAGATCGAGGGCGATCCCCTCATAATCGTGATAGCCGATCCGGTTGTAAAACCGCAGCGCCCCCTGATTTAGCGGTAACAGCCCGCAATTCAGCGCGGAGATTCCCATACCGGCCTCGGTGTGGGTATGCAGGACACAGACCACATCATGCCGGGCGCCATGCACAGCGCTGTGAATGGTATAGCCGGCCTCATTGATGGTGTAGGGCGAGTCATCGAGGATCGTGCCGTCGAGATCCACCTTCACCAGATTGGAGGCGGTGACCTCGTTATACATGAGCCCATAGGGATTGAGCAGAAACTGGTCATTCTCCCCCGGCACCCGCGCGGAGATATGATTGAGGATGAGATGGTGCCAGCCATAGTTAAACACCAGCCGGTAGCAGGCCGCCAGATCGACCCGTGTCTGCCATTCCTCGGGCGACACGCGATCGCGCACCGAAGACACTTCGATCAGGTCCGCTTTGGATTCGCTCATTTTTGTCGCCATGATGTCCTCCACTCCTGTCTGAGAAATCGGCTCCATTGAACCGCGTACCGGCACGGTACCGGTTTGACCTTGCAGGAACAAGCAGGACGGGAGCATTGGCAACAATGACCCGAAATGAGATAATCCGATCCAACAATACCAAAAATAATCTGCGATAAAATTCGATCGCAAGACGGAAACAGAAAGGAAGCTCCATGTTCGCGAAGATCAACCACGTCGCCATGGTATCCACCGAATACGCGATGCTCGGCAAATTCTATGAAGTCCTGTTCGGTATGAAGACGTCGGCCAATCCCCGGCCGCAAAGCGCGGTGACGGTGGGCGATGGCTATGTGGGACTCAACATTAATCCCCGGCGCCCCGGCCGTGCCGGCGGGCTCGATCATTTCGGTGTTCAGGTGGAAGACGTTGAAACCGTGTTCGAACGCATGGAAAAGAAATATCCCACAGTGAATTGGCTTAAGCGGCCGGGAAACCGTCCCTTCGCCGGCATAACCACCCATGACCCGGACGGCAACATCTTCGATCTGTCGCAACGCGACATGGCAAACCGCAAGGACGTCTACGAGGACGGGGAATGGCAGCAGGACCGCCATATCAGTCATTTCGCGGTCCGCACCCTGAACCCCGAGGCCTGCGCTGAATTCTATTGCGACGTGCTTGAATTACAGCCGACCAACCGCAAGGAAGGCGACGAAAATTACTATGTCACCGACGGCCGCATGACGGTCGTTCTGATGCCCTGGAGTATCATGAATTATGCCGATACCGGCATTTCACGGGCGGGCCCCGATCACTTCGCGTTCAAGGTGGAAAGCATCGACGCCCTGAAAAAGGACCTGCAGGCGATGATCGAGCGCAACCAGAATCTTCGCCCGCCGGAAGTGGGTATCGGGGCGGAAGGCAAGGCGCGGCTTTCCCTGTTCGAGAAATCGACGCCCTACGCACAGTTTCATTTGTCCGATTACGACAACACCATGCTCGCGGTCAGCGAATAAGTCGGGCCCGGACTTCAGACAAACGGCTTCAGATAAACGGCTGCAGCAAAAGCGGTGTCGGCCACAGCACGGTGATCAGATAGTCGAATGCCGTGATGAGGAAGGCTTCGGCAAACAGCGTCAGGCCGATGGCCGCCCGCCAGCCGCCGCCGTAATTGCGCACATAGGCGACGGTGAACACGGCAATTCCGGCGTGAAATCCGATAAGAACCACTCCGGCCGCCAGACCAAACAGCCAGTAGGCGATGATTCGCGTCCGTGACGCCGCCTCGCTCCGCAGGGGCGCCATCAATGTCATGCGGACAGATGGTCCCGCCCCACGCAGGCCGGACCGGAGATCGAAGAAAATATCGAGCAGCGCCAGCGGTATGCCGATGCCCGCCAGCCAGTAGATGATCATGGCGCTGCGCAGCGACGACCAGCCCTCCGCGATCGTCAGCGCCAGCAAGAGCACGCCCACCATGAAGGCGGTAAACAGCGATCCCCAGAGGCGCGATGCCGGTGTGTCGACGGCATCCTGGGTGCCGGACGCCGCCGACGATTTCTTCCTGCGGCGGTTCCGGATCACCGGGAAAACCAGTGTCACGACGATGAGAAGAATAATCAGCAACACACCCGGGTGGATCAGAAACTCCCACCCATAGCGGGCCTGGGACAGCCACAGATATCGCTCGAGCTGGCTGCCCAGCACGACAGCCACCAGAAGTGGCGGCCGTGGCCAGCCGTACAGCCGCATAAAATAGCCGACCGTGGAGAACACCAGGAACGTCACGATATCGGCCAACACATAATGCGCCGCGAACGAGGACGCCACACACAGCACCAGCGTCACCGGCACAATCATGTAAAACGGCAACAGACTAACTTTGGCGAATACCGGCGATGCGCCAATCGCCAGCGATGTTGCGATCAGGTTGGAGATCACCAGCACCCAGATCATCGCAAAGGTGTAGTTGAGGTCGGTGGTGAGCATGTCGCCGCCCGGCGCGATACCGACGGCAAGAAAGGCGGCAAGCATGATGGCCAGCGACGTGCTGCCGGGAATGCCGAAGGCGATGGTGGGGATCAGCGCCCCGCCTTCCTTGGCGTTGTTCGACGCTTCCGGCGCGATCACGCCGCGGACGTCGCCCTTGCCGAAATTTTCAGGATTCTTTTCCGTCTGGACGGCATGGGCATAGGCAAACCAGTCGGCGACCGTACTGCCCAGACCGGGTAACACACCAACCCACACGCCGATGACACTGCAGCGGATCACCAGCCACCAGTGCCGGAAGGCGTCCTTTATGCCGTCGAGCACGCCGCCGCCAAGCGCCTCACTATCCGCCACGGCGCTACGCCGCACGGCAAGCGAAATCATCTCGGGCACCGCAAAAAGACCGAGCCCGACAAGGACGATGCTGACTCCGTCCCACAAATAGGTGCCGCCGAAATCAAACCGTTCGATGGCCGTTTTGTCGTCAACGCCAACGGTGGCAATCAGGACACCCATGATAGCGGCGATCAGCCCCTTGACCGGCGCCTTACCGCTTAACACCCCCACCGCACTGAGGCCCCAGATCACCAGGACCAGAAATTCCGGCGATCCGAAGCTCAGGACCAACGGTGTCAGGATTGGCAACGACAGAAAAAGCACGGCGGCGCCGAACAACCCACCCATCGCCGACGCCATAAAGGCGGCGCCAAAGGCGCGTTTGGCCTCGCCCTTCTGCGCCATGGGATAACCATCGACAATGGTCGCCTGCGATCCGGCGCTGCCGGGCACCGCGATCAGGACAGACGGAAAAGTATTGGCGGTGTTTGAAATGGCGCCCATACCGAGCAGAAGCGCGATACAGGGAATGGGATCGAGGGTAATCGCGAACGGCAAAGCGATGGTGAGCAGCAACAACACCCCAACGCCCGGCAGGGCGGCGAAAACGCTGCTGCACAAAATACCGGTCAGCATGAGAAAGAGCGGCCACGGCTGTATGATTGCCGAAAGGCCCTGAAGTGCAGCCTCTGTCATCTAAACCCTCGATAAGAAAGACGGCCGGCCCGTTTTAAGGCCGACCGTCGATGCTCTCAGCAATGCGTTTTTACCGGCTCGAAATATCGAACTTCTTACGCAGGGTCCGGGAGAACGCGATGGCCTTGTCGCTGACGCCCTGCACCCGGTCGATCACCGCGGCGATCTCTTCACCGCTCATGATGACCGTGTCCTTGCTGAACTGTTTTTTGAGAAGCTTGATGAATTTCTTGTCGCTGGTGACATTTTTGAAGGCCGCCCGATAGGCATCCACATGCGCCTTGGGCGTCTTCGGCGGCAGGGTCAGCCATTTATCGACCTGTGACGGGCCAATCCACGAATTATAGCCGTCCCAGGCCAGTTGCGGCAGGTTCTTCTTCTTGAGCAATGCCGGGAAAACCGGGACGCCGGGATAGGAGGCGCGCGCCTTGAATTGCTGGCCGCCGCCCACGCCTTCCTGTGCAATCAGCTCGATGACTCCATCTTTCAGCAGGCGATTAATACGCTTGGACGACGCCGTTGCCATCATGTCGATTTCACCCTGGCGCAGCGCCTTCATCAAGGACCGCGTGCCCTTGTAGCCGGGGATCCAGCGCAGGTTCCAGCCGAGATATTCCTTGCCCCAGACCGTCATGGCCTGCCAGCTGCGCGACCCGCTGATGGCGCCGACGATGACCGGTTTGCCGGATTTGGTGAGACGTTCCGTGGTGCCCTTACGGGCAAAGATGACACTGCCGCCGGCATTGAACCCGCCGATGGGAATGAATTTGCGGGGATCATATTTAGCGACCTTGCGCCGCACATTGCTCGGCAGCACCACCGAAGAATCGGTCTGCATCAGGGTGAACCCATCGGCCTTGGCCTGCAGGGCGAGAAAATTGGCTGCCCTGACCTTGCCGCCACCGGCGGCGAAATTGCGATAGACCATATTGGGCCTGCCGGGCAGGTATTTTTCGAGATAGAGGCCAAACAAGCGGCCAATTCGATCTGTGCCACCGCCCGCGTTGGAGGCAATCACCATCTGGACAGTTTTGCCCTCGTAATTTTGCGCGGCCGACGGGCCAATATTGACTGATAAAGCTGCCGCCATGACTGACAGAACGGCTATCGTGCTGAACTTGCTGTATCGCATGGAACTCTCCCTGATTGTATGTTGGTTTTTGTCTATTTTTTTATTCGACAAAGAGCATACGCCGATTGAACAAGGGCCTCCACCTTCTTTGCAATCTTTGGTAATTGACCGCATGGTGTTATTCTTCAACTCGCCAAAATAACAATTAACGTCATTGAGACGTTGTGATTGAGGGAGAATTCAAGATGTTAAATCGTTTTATTTTAGTGGCTCTACCGGTTGCGGCAGCAGTGAGCATGACTGTCCCGGCGCAGGCTGATGCCATATCAGATTTTTATAAGGACCGGACCGTCACTGCCATCTCTGGCGGCGGCGCGGGCGGTGGATTCTCCTTTGTCGCGCGCGTGCTGGGCCGCCATATGGCAAAAAATATTCCCGGCAAACCGAGTTGGGTGGTTAAGGCGATGCCCGGCGCAGGTGGCGCACGGTCCATCAAATATATCGTCAATGCCGCCGCCCAGAACGGCACGACCATCGGCGCCGTCCTTCCCCCTTCCATCCTGTCGCCCCTTCTGCGCAAGAAAGTCGGATACGATTCCGCCAAGCTGCAATGGATCGGCTCGGTCACACCCATGGCCTCTGTCCTGGTTGTCTGGAAGTCCTCGCCGGTCAAATCGCTTGAGGAGATCAAAAAAGCGGAAACCACGATGGCAACGTCAAGCAAGCTGTCGAGCGGTTATCTTTTCCCAGCCTGGCTGAACGCAACCGTGGGCACGAAATTCAAGGTCATTCCCGGATACCGCGGGGCCGACCGGCAGAACGCGGCCATGGAAACCAGTGAAGTCAGCGGCCGCAGCAGCTTCTACAACAGTTTCAAGACCACCAAGCCCCATTGGCTCCGGGACAAGACCATCCACATCCTCGCCTATATGGGTCCGAAGCAGTCGGACCTGGCAAACGTCCCCTATATGATGGATCTGATGAAGACCGATGAACAACGCACCATCGGCAATTTCCTGCAGACCGGCTCGAGTGTCGGAAACGGGTTTTTCGTTTCGCCAGCCGTCCCCAAGGCACGGGTGATGGCGTTGCGTGCCGCTTTCAACAAGACGGTCGCCAGTTCTGAGTTCCTGGCCGACGCAAAGAAACGCAACATGGTCGTCGCACCCATCAGGGGCGAGGAGCTTGACGCAATTGTTGCAAAGGCCATGAAAACGCCAAGGGCAACCATCGAAAAATTCAAAAAGATGGTCAAGATCGACAAGCTGAAACCACGCAAGAAGAAAAAGAAGTAACACCAATGCCTGAAGGCACGACGAGCCCGGCATCTCTGCCGAACACGGAGGCGGACAAGTTCCGCCTCCGTCATTTTGTCGAAAAATTGATTGCGACCGGCGACATTGAGGTCATCGATCAACCCGTCGAGCTTGCCGATCTCACCGGCCATATGGACGGCAATTCCAGGGCCGTATTGTTCAGCAAGGCGGGGAAGGAACAGGCCGAGATCATCGGCAATATGTCGGCGAGCCGAAAACGGATTGCCGCGGCGTTTGATGTGGACGAAGCCGACCTGCTTCAGGAGGTGCTGAAACGCCTCGCGGTGCGGCAGGAAACCACCGTCATTGACGGCACCGACGCGCCTGTGCAGCAAATCGTCTGGACCGACGATGATGCGGATTTCACACGCCTGCCGGTCCCCTTTCAGCATGATCGGGACGGTGGCCCGTATTTGTCTTCCACATTGGATTTCACCATCAACCCGGAGACCGGCCTGACCAATCTGGGCTGCCGGCGCATGATGCTGCGCGGCCGCCGCGAAGCCGGCGTCGATCTCAACGCGCCCAGCGATCTGCGCGCCATCTATGAAGCGGCGGCACGGCGTGGCGAGACGCTGCCGGTCAGCTTTGTCCTGGGCGCGCATCCCATCGATCATGTGGCCGCCACCATGCGAATACCGGTGGATGAAACAATTCTGCTGGCCAGTTTGCGCGGCGAAACGCTGCCGCTGGTCAAAAGCGTCACCAACGACATTTTAGTCCCGGCAGATGCCGAGATGGTGGTCGAAGGCTATCTCGACGAACGCGGTCACGTGGAAGACGAAGGCCCGTTCGGCGAATTCGCCGGCTATTACGGCATCATGAAACAAAACCCGGTGTTTCACCTCACCGCCATTACAATGCGCGAGGACGCGCTGTTCCAGACATCGACCATCTCCGGTCCTTATATTGGCCAGACCGATACGGCAGTGCTCAATACGGTAAAAAGCGAGGTTGTAGTCTGGCGGGCGCTGCAGACGGCGATCCGGGAACCGCTGGCGGTCAATGCCACATCAGCCGGCGCCGGTATGTTCAATCTGCGTATCTGCATGCGGCCGCGAGTGCCCGGAGAGGCGCGCAATGCCATCGCCGCCGCCTTCGGCTGTCTCGCCAATGTGAAAAACGTGTTTGTGGTGGATGACGATATCGACATCTTCGACGACCAGCAGATGGACTGGGCCCTGGCCACCCGCTTTCAGCCGGCCCGCGACCTGGTGGTGCAGGAAGGCATGCGCACCCTCCCGCTGGATCCGTCACTCTATGGCGAGCGCGTCGGGTCAAAGGCTGGATTCGATCTGACCGTCGCCGCCGATAAACGCAGCTCCATAGAATTTACCGTCCCCACGCCACCCCTGCTCGAAGGCGCGCGGTTTGATTCCGTGCGCGCGGCCCTCGAAGACGGCCCGAAATCCTACAGTGCACTGATGGCGGCGCTGGGAACCCGGGATGGCCGCGAAGTGGTTATCGAGCTGGAGGCGCTGCGTGAGGAGGAAGGTCTGACCCGTTTAAAAGAGGGTGAGTACGCGCTAAAAGACTGATCACGCGAACCGGGCGCCGGTTCACAAAAGCAAAAAGAGTTCCGAGGGAGACATGGCCGACCAACCTAATTTTCTGCTGTTCATCACCGATCAGCACCGTGCAGATCATCTCGGCTGCTATGGCAACGACATCGTCCAGACTCCCAACATCGATTCCATCGCAAAACGCGGTACGCGGTTCAACCGCTTCTATGTGTCCTGCCCAATCTGCATGCCCAACCGCGCCACCCTGATGACCGGCCGCATGCCGTCGCTGCACGGTGTCCGCCAGAATGGCATCCCCCTTTCGCTTCGGGCGACAACCTTCACGCAATTGCTGAGCGATGCGGGATATGACACGGCACTGGTCGGCAAGAGCCATCTGCAAAGCATTTCACCCAACAGGATAGAGGTCGGGCTACCGGTCCCGGACCCTGCCAAAACCCAACCCACCGAAGAACATGCCGAGGCGAGACGGAACCAGTGGGGTGATGGGCGGTACGATCAGGAACTGCCGCCGACCTGGCGTGGCGAACCCGGTTTCGAGCCCGCGACACCGTTCTATGGCTTCGAACATCTCGCGCTGGCCATCGGTCACAGCGATCGCGTGCGGGGGCACTATTCCCGCTGGATCGGCGAGCGCCATCCCGATCCGGATTCTTTAAGAGGCCCCGACAACGCCCTGCCGTCGAACCGGGTCATTAATGCCCCGCAAGCGTGGCGCACAGCCATTCCGGAAGAGTTGTATCCGACGACATATGTCGCCGAAGAAACCATTTCCTTCCTCGAAGGAAGGGGAAAGAGCGACAACCCATTCTTTATTCAATGCTCCTTCCCGGACCCGCACCATCCTTTCACCCCACCGGGCAAGTATTTCGATATGTATGACCCGGCCGATATTCCCTTGCCGGCCGCCTTCAATCATCCGAAGGAAAAACTGCCGCCACAGGTCGCAGCCCTTCTGGCCGAACGGGACGAAGGCCGTGCAAATACGGATGGTCAACGCGCCTTTGGGTGTTCCGAAGACGAAGTGCGCGAGGCCATCGCGCTCAATTATGGCTCCATCACCATGATTGACGACGTCATCGGGCGTGTGCTCGCGACACTGGAAGCGACCGGGCTGGCGGATAACACGGTGGTGATCTTCACCACCGATCACGGCGATTTCATGGGCGATCATCAACTTCTCCTGAAGGCGGCCGTCCATTACCAAGGCGTCATTCGGGTGCCCTGCATCTGGTCGGACCCCGCCGACGCAGACCAGCCCGCCGCCACCGACAATCTCGCGGGCACCATCGATCTACCGACTTCTATCCTCGACCGCGCCGGTGTCGCCCGCTTCAACGGCATGCAGGGCAAGAATTTGCCCGCCATTGCCGCCGGCGAAGAGACCCATGACTCGGTAGTCATCGAGGAAAGCCAGCGGCGCGGTTATATGGGGTTTGAGCCCAACTTCCGGGCCAGAACCATGATTGCCGGCAAGTGGCGACTGACCTTCTATTCGGATACCGACTGGGGTGAACTCTATGATCTCGAGAATGATCCGCTGGAATTCGACAATCTCTGGCATGATCCCGCCCACGCCGCCAAGCGCGCGGAGTTGGTTGAGCAGCTGGCGCGGCGCATGATGGATATGTCGGATTCAAGCCCTCTTGCCACAGGACACGGACCTTAAAATTATGAGCACAAAAATTTCAGTCACGGCTCCTGACGGACACAAGCTCGATGCCTGGCAGTCGGACCCGTCCGGCAAATCCAAAGGCGGCATCATCGTCCTCCATGCCATCTACGGTCTGACCAGCCATCTGGGCGACGTCTGCGACATGTTCGCGGAACACGGTTTTACAGCCATCGGACCGGCGCTCTATGACCGGATCGGAAAGGACACGGTCCATCCCTATGGCGAGGTTGGTGGCGCGGCGGGACGGGATTCCTACGCGTCGCTCACCAAGGAGCAGATCCTGGCCGACGTGGCCGGCTGCGCGGCGGCGCTGCGCCCGGGTCCGGTGGCCATTTCGGGTTTTTGTACCGGTGGAAGCTGGGCCTGGGTCGCCGGGCAGGAGCTCGATTTCGATGCCCAGGTCAATTTCTACGGCAGCCACGTGCATCAATGGACCGAGTATTCTCCGAAATGCCCAACCATCATGCATTATGGGGATACAGACAGGATCGTGCCGCTCGACGGGGTCAAGGCCATTCAGGCCGCCAATCCCGGCGTGACCATCCATATTTACCCCGGGGCCAACCATGCGTTCTTCAATCCGGAGCAGGATTATCATGACCCGGATGCCGCGGCGCTGCTGCTCAGCCGCTCTGTGGCCTTTCTGGAAGACTGTTTTTCCAGGGCCGGCACATAGGCTCGGCGACCGGCGGTCATTGACAGGAATTCCCACAGGCAATTAGGATTTCTGCTAGTTTCACACTGAATAACGAACCGACGGAGCCTGATTTCATGAGTGACACACCCCTTCTCCCCGCTTTCGAAAAATTCATTCAAGAATTGCGCGCGATCTGGGCGGAACATCCGGATGACGAAACCCGGATGAAGAAGGCACACGCGCTTATGGAAGCCGATCTTTTGCCCGACCCGGCGCTGCAAGAGCATTGCAAGAACTGGCCCTCCACCGAGGGACGCAAGAATTTACTGTTCTATACCGACCCGGATTACGGCTTTGTCATCAATGGCGTGGTCAGGGTCCCGGGCCGCACCGGCAGCGTCCACGATCATGCCGACGCGTGGGTTCTCTATGGGTTGCTGGATGGACATGAGACGCTGGAACGTTTCGAACGCATCGACGATCGCAGCAAGGAAGATTATGCCGAAGTCCGTCTGACCAGCGCCGATCAGGGTCAGGCCGGCAAGGCCGATCTTGTCGCGCCTTACGACATTCATGCGGAACAGGGTAGCGATATTCGCTCGGTGGCCGTGATCCTGCGCAGCAACGTGCTTGTCGGCCGCGTGTTGCAGGGCCGGTATGACCGCGAAACCAACAAATATTTTACCGGTTCCGGCCCCGAACAGATTCCTTACGAACTATCCGCGTGAGAAAATCACGGCTTCGTCACTGAAACCGCCCGCCAGCTTATTCCGCCGCGGCTGCTTTTGACGCGGCCATCATGGTACCCGCCAGAATCCCGTAGCAGGTCGCCCAGGCTTCGGACACCTCGGGTGTAAAGTCGTCGCCCAGTCCCTTTTCCAGGGTCCACAGCAAGGCTTCGCCGACTGTCGCGTAATGCGCATCGGAAACACCATAGCCCACATGACGACGGCCCATATCCTCGACCGCGGGGACGATATCCTCGAGACGGCGAAGACCGTTGACCGCGGTCGCGATCATGGTCATCAGACTGTCGATCTGCGCGGTCAAATCTTCGGGAAAGAGTTTGCGTAAAGACGGATCCAGCTCGAACAAACGTCCATAGAACATCTCGCCCGCGGCTTCCTTTATGGGGACGACTTTCGCGAAGCTGTCTTGTACCAGGGTAATTTGTTCGGGGGTCATGGCTCATACTCCTTTGACGCATCTTGCAGGCCATCGCCTGGCCTAAAATGGATGATAGATTAGCTTGGAGTATGCCCGCTCCGGCCTTATGAATCCCTTAAGGGCTAATTTGTACAAAAGATGAACAGGCTTGGAATGCGCGGATCCCGGGACAATATTTTCACACCGGGTAGGGCGAAAGCGCAGAGCAGTATGGGCAAGGTCGAAATAATTTTATAAAATCGCGACCGTCATTTACCTCAATTCCCCCCGCCTATTCCTGGAGACGTTGATATTCCCGTGCCGAACAACAACACCCCCTTCATGACGACAGTGGTCGGCAGCATGCCGAAACGCCAATGGCTCTATAAGCTCACCGGCGCCAAAAACGGCTCGGAATACCGGTACGGCAAGGAAGGCGCCTGGACCCTGGATGGCGAAGCGCTGGCCCGCGCCAAGGACGATGCGGCCCGGGTGGCGATCCGTGTCCAGGAACGCGCCGGCATCGATATCGTCAGCGATGGCGAGCAACGCCGCGAACATTATCTGACCCACCTCACCCACAATATGGAAGGGTTCGATTATCGCGAGTTGGTCGAAAAATCCATTCGCGGCGGCCGATCGAAGGCGATGGTCGGGCAATGTGTCGGGGACATCAAACATACCGGCGCCATCACGGTGGATGATCTGGCGTTCCTCCAGTCGGAAGCGGACCGGCCGGTAAAGGTGACCCTGCCCGGCCCCATGACGGTGGTCGATTCCACCTTTGACGCTCATTACGGCGACGAAAAGGAAATGGCCTTCGCCTGGGCCGACGCCATAAACCAGGAAGCCCGCCTGCTGGATGCGCTGGGCCCCGCCATGATCCAGTTCGACGAACCCACCTTCAGCCGCTATCCCGACAAGGTGGAGGCATGGGGAATCGAGGCGCTCAATCGCTGCGTCGACGGGATCAAGTCCGACACAATTGTCCATGTCTGCTACGGCTATCCCCGTGCCGGCTCACCCAATCGCCCCATTGTCGACAGCTACCCGACCATCATCGCCGCCTTGGACAAATCCAGGATCGATATTCTGGCCCTTGAATTCGAGGGTGCCAATCTCGATCCGGCCCTGCTGAAGGCCTGCCCGTCGAAGAAAGTCATGTTCGGCTGCGTGTTCAACAGCGATTCCGTGATGGAAACGCCACGCCACGTTGCCGGCCGCCTGCTCAAGGCCGCCGAGTCCCTGCCGCCGGAACAGATCCTCGCCGCCCCCGATTGCGGCCTTGCTCCCATGTCGTTCGACACCGCCGCCGAAAAGCTCGACATCATGGTCAAGGGCGCCGCCCTGGCGCGCGAACAGGTTTCCTAAAAAACGTTCGGAAATGAAAATCGGGCTTCATATTCGCAATTCGGGGCCCCACGCCACACGCGACACCGTACGCGACTGCGCGCGGATCGCCGACGCAAACCCCGCCATAGACGATCTCTGGGTCTATGATCACCTCGCCATCCCGCCGGAGGAATCCGAGGGGTCCGAGGGCTATTACCTCGACCCGCTGGCGACCCTCGCCTTCATCGCGGGCGTCACGGAACGCATCAGTATCGGCACGCGGGTACTGATTTTGCCCTACCGGGCGCCACTGCCCACCGCCAAATGGATCGCCAGCATCCAGCAACTGTCCGGCGGACGCCTGCAGCTGGGTGCCGGAGTGGGCTGGATGGAGGCGGAGTTCAAGGCGCTGGGAATCGACCGGTCCAGGCGCGGCAAAATCACCGACGAGACACTGGCATTTATCAATGAGTGCTTCGACGGGGAGGATGACGAAATCACCGCCAACGGCCAGACTTTCCTGTTCCGCCCACGGCCCCAAAAACCACCGATCTATGTGGGCGGCCAGGCGCCGCACGCGCTCAGGCGTGCCGTTCAGTACGGCGATGGCTGGGCGGTGCCGTCGGGCGCACCCGATGAACTGCGCGAACCGATCGCCGACCTGCGAAGGCTGTTCGAGGAGGCCGGCAAACCCGCGCCGGAAATCCTCGTCCAGATCAAGACGTCGATGGCAGAACTGGGCGATACCAAAGGTCTGGGCGACGTTGCCGATCGCATCAAGGCCCTGGCCGATGTGGGCGTGACGCGGATATCGCTGGGCGTCAGCTACGAAACCGTGGATGAGTTCCGCGGTATCGTCGAGAAAGCCGCGAATTTCGCCTAGAAGTCCCTACAGCCCGTAGAGCGCCCGCGCATTGTCCTCCAGAATTTTCTTGGCCACCGCCGGTTCCACCAGCCCGTCATTGCTGAGCTTGCGCAGCGCCTCGATTTCCGTCGAGGTATCCGAATGGCCATAGTCGGTGCCGATGACGATGTTGTCGGTGCCGGAATATTTCAGCACGTAATCGAGATCGTCGGTCACCTGGCAGGCCACATAGATATTGTTGTCGGCCATGATCGTAGGGGATATTTCCTCGCCACGGCGGCGGAAGCGGAGGGCGAGATCGTTGAGCGCATAGGGGATCCACTGTGCGCTGATCTCAACAAAACCCCAACGCAGTTTGGGATAGCGCTCGGCAATTTTTTCCAGGACCAGACTATGGAAGGTGCCGACGCACTGTAGCTTAGCGCGCACAAAACCGCTTTCCTTGGCGTAGATATCCTGGATTTGTTGGCTGTTGACGCCCGAGTGAAAACACATGGGCAGGTCCAGTTCCTCACCCAGCTTGTAGAGCTGATCGAAAAATTCGCTGCCGATGCGCTTGTCGTATTCAACGGCCCGCAAGAACACGGCACAGGCGCCATTTTCCTTGCAGAATTCCATTTCCTCGCGCAGCCGGTGCGGCGATAGCAGCGGCGCCACCATGGCCCAGCGCAGCCGGTCGGGCGCCTGCTTGGCAATATCGGTGATCCAGCGGTTATAGCATTTGGCAAGCGCCCACTCGACGGTGGGATCGACAGTGAAGGGGCGCAAAAAGAGCGTCGGGTAAAGCACCTGGATGTCGATCTCAAGCTCGTCCATATGGGCGAGCCGCATGGCCACGTCGGACATCTCGCGGGCCTCTTTCTGGGTGGTGTTGGTTCCCACATTGAAGGAGCGCGGCTGCAACCTGCCATCGACAACCCAGTACTGGTTAAGCTGTTGTCCCTCGAAGCCGAACTCTGAATTGGCCGACTCGTTCCGGGTAACGGGGATGGGTGTTAATCGGCTGTACTCAGGGTCCATATACGCAAACGTCGCTTCGCTTTCGATGACATGAGCATCGGCATCTATTGAACCCATCACGAATCTCCTCTGTTGTCCGTTATGTGGTTGGCGACCTCACACGCTGCTACGCTACACGTACTGGAATTGTCGATATTTCCGGCGATCAGAGCCCGTATAATTTCCGGGCGTTGTCGTCGAGGATTTTTCCGGCCACCTCGGGCGAGACCTTGCCGTCGGAACTCAGCTTGCGAATAGCCTCGATCTCCGTCGACGTATCGTTATGGCCATAATCGGTGCCCACCACCAGCTGGGTTTCGCCGGCATATTTCAGCACATAGTCGATATCGTCGGTGACCTGGCAGGCGACCCAGATATTGTTGTCGGCCATGATCGATTCCGACATTTCTTCGCCGCGGCGGCGGAACCGGATGGAAAGGTCGTTGAGCGCATAGGGTATCCACTGCGCGCTGACCTCGACGAAACACCAACGCAGCTTGGGAAATTTCGCCGGGATGCCCTTGAACAGGAGCTGATGGAACGTCGCTACCAGCGGCAGCTTGGCTTTGGCGAAGCCGCTGTCTTCCCGGTACATGCCTTCCAGAAGAAAACTGTTGTTGCCGGCGTGGAAACAGATGGGCAGATCCAGTTCCTCGGCCATTTCATAAAGCTGAAAGAATTTTTCGGAATAGAGCGGCGTGTCATGCTCGATACCGTGCATATAGATGCCGCAGGCACCGTTTTCCTTGCCGAACTCCAGCTCCTCGCGGCATTTGTGCATGTTCAGCAGATGCGGCATGACCACCCAGCGCAACCGGTCGGGCGCCTGTTTCCAGATATCCACCAGCCAGCGGTTATAGGAACGGATCAGCGCGTATTCGATTTCGGGTGTCGCCGTCCACGGCCGCAGGAAAACCGTGGGATACAGCACCTGAACATCGATACCAAGCTCGTCCATGTGCGTGAGCCGGCCCGAGATATCTTCCATCTCGCGGGCGCCCTTGGCGGTATCGGCGCCCACATTGCCTTCCTTGGGCAGCATGCGGTTGTCGAGAAACCAGAATTCCCGCTGGGGGGTACCCACCTGGCTCGAAACCGTCCGGGAATCCTTGGACTGGACCACCAGCGGCCGGTATTTCTCAAACTCTGGGTCCAGAAAATCAAAGGTGTGTTCGCATTCGACGACGTGTGCGTCGGAATCAACCGATCCCATTCTCAAGCCTCCCATTATGGCGTTTCTGTCTTTGCGACAGATTACGTCACGGAGGTCATTTGGCACAAGTTCGGGCGCTCCGGTTGACCGGCCAATCTCCACCGCCCTAGAGTCCTGAAAAACAATCCAGGGAGAAGGAAGTGGCGGAAAAGACGGATTGCATTGTCATCGGCGCCGGCGTCGTGGGTCTTGCCATCGCGCGCCATTTTGCCATGGCGGGGCGCGAGGTGATTATTCTGGAACGGGAAGACACCTATGGTGTCCATACCTCGTCGCGCAATTCCGGTTGCATCCATGCCGGCATCAACTACACGCCGGGCAGCCTGAAGGCGCGGCTCAATATGCGTGGCAAGGAATTGCTCTATCAGTACTGCCCGGATCACGGCGTCGGTCACAAGATGATCGGCAAGCTCATCGCCATCGTCGATGAAGAGAAAATCCCCCAGCTCCAGACGCTAGCGGAAAAGAGCCATGCCATCGGGCTGGAAGAAATCTATATGGCCGACATGGCCGAAATAAAGGAACTGGAGCCCAATCTCCATTGCGTCGCCGCGTTGCATTCGCCCACCTCGGGCATTGTCGATCAGCCGGAACTGATGACCGCCTATCTCGGTGATGCCGAGGATCACGGTGCGGTGCTCGCCGTGAATTCACCTGTCCAGTCGGGCAAGGCCACCGAGAACGGTATTTCCCTGAGCGTCGGCGGCAACGATGGCATGGAGATCGACTGCAATATCTGCATCAATGCCGCCGGGCACGGCGCCACAAAGATCGCCGGGCTCATCGACGGCGTACCAGCAGAGACCGTGCCGACAATGATCCTGGCGCGCGGCTGTTATTTCGTGCTGCCCAGCAAGAAGCCTTTTACCCGCATGATCTACCCGTTGCCGGACGAACACGACGTCGCCCTGCACATCAGCCCCGACATGGGCGGCATGGTGCGGTTCGGTCCCGATACCGAATTTGTCGATGACGTGGAATACTCGGTCAATCCGGACCGGGCGCCGTTCTTCTATGACGCCGCCCGCCGCTTCTGGCCCGACATCAAGGACGGCGATCTGGAACCGGGCTATGCCGGGGTCCGCCCCAAACTCAGCCGGGCACGGGCCGGCAGCAATGATTTCGTGATCCATGGTCCCGAGACCCATGGCATTCCCGGTCTGGTCAATCTGTTCGGCATCGAATCACCGGGCCTGACATCCTCCATGGCCATCGCCGAATACGTCCACACGCTGGTTTAGAAACTTCACGGGAGAGAACGGGATGACGGATAATTCAGAAGCGATAATCAAATGCCTGCGCGTCCTCGCCGAAGGATGCCGTAAGCATCCGGCGTACCGCGCCCGGCGGCCGGCGACGGGCAGTTGCGAGCCCTGCGTCCGGATGTGGCAGGCACGACAGGAACTCAATGCGCTTGAAAGTGAAGAAGCGGCGTGAGGGTTGAGCCATCCTAAATCTCGGCCACATGCTGGCGGCAACCGCCCGCCGCGCGCCCTCGCGCGAGGCGGTGGTGTGCGGCGGGCAAAGACTGACATTCGCCGAGTTGGATGCAAGTTCGTCGCGATTGGCCAACGCGCTTATTGGCATGGGGCTCCAGATTGGCGACCGGGTCGCGCTTCATATGGCAAATTCCATCGCGGTGGTGGAGGTGATGGCGGCGGTTCTCAAGGCCGGCGGGATTGTCGTTCCCATCAGCACACGGCTTGCCCCGCCTGAAATACGTTACATGCTGGAAGACACCGAGCCCTTCGCCATCGTCTATTCTTCCGACGCGCGCGACACGGTCCGGGAGTGCGCCGGCGCGCTGGACCATGTCCAGTTTCTGGTCGCGGGAGACGCCGCGGCCGGCGAGCAGGGGCTGGATGATCTGATCGCCAAGGCGTCGGATCGGGCGCCTGATCTGCCGCCGTTTTCCCCCGACGATGCCCTGCTGAGCTATACGTCGGGCACCACTGGCCGGCCAAAAGGTGCGATCGCCACCCATCGCAATCTGGTGGTCAGTCTGGGCTGGATAAATGCCACCGAATGGCGGCTGTCGGCTCAGGATAGAACGCTGTGTGCGACGCCCATGGCACACCGCACCGGCATGGCGCGGGTCGCCGCCTCGTTCTGTCTCGGCTCCACCCTGATCGTGCAGGAAAACTTCGATCCCGCCGAAACCGTAAAATTGATCGCCAGCGAACGGGCGACCCATATCGGCGTTGTGCCCACCATCGCCCGCATGTTGCTTCCGGCCATCGAAGCCGATCCAAGTGCCTGCGCCAGCCTGCGCTGCATGCTGGCCACCGGCGAGGTGTTCCCGAAGACACTGAAAGACAGACTGTTCAGCGTTCTGCCCCAGCTTAATTTGAATAGTTTCTATTCACAGACCGAAGCAGGCGTGGTGACCAATCTCCGACCCGAGGAACAGCAGACTCATTCAGACTCCATCGGTCAGCCCATCAACGGCGTCAATGTCCGGCTGGTGGATGCGCATCTCGCCGACGTCAATACGGGCGAAACAGGAGAAATCCTGGTTCGCTGCGGCGCGCCGGGGGAATACACCATGATGCGCGAATATTTTCGCAGACCCGAGGATACCGAAAACGTCTTTGTCGATGGCTGGATCCGAACCGGCGACATGGCCCGCGCCGACGAGGACGGTTATTTCTATTTCGTCGACCGTCTCAAGGACATGATCGTCAGCGGTGGCCTCAATATCTATTCCTGCGAAGTGGAAGACGCCCTGCTGGCGCACCCATCCATCAGTGAGGCCGCCGTCATCGGCGTTCCCGATGACGAATTCGGTGAAGCCGTGATGGCCTACGTGGTCGCAAAAGACGGCCCGCCGCCCGGAGAGGACGCCCTTATTGACCATTGCCGGACCCGTATCGCCAGTTACAAGAAGCCGCGATACGTCCAGTTTGTCGACATGCTGCCCCGCAACAGCACCGGTAAGGTCGCCAAGAACCGCCTGAGGGAAACGCCCGAAGCGGACGATTAACATGGCGCGCGCGGCCAAAATCGGAGAAAATCGGGTATAAGTCAGCCGCTTTCCAGGAGGCTCCAATGGACGGAAATATAAGACATTCCAAAAGAGAACCCGCCGCCCCCGGCGGGCCGGTGGTGGATCCGGCGGCGTGGTATGCGGACGACCTGCTCGCCTCCGACGACTGGATTTACACCCTGTCGGACACCGATATCGGCGAACTTCTGAACGCCGTTGGGGACGTGGAATCGCAAGGCGGCGACATCAAGGACATCACGCGCGACGGCTTTAATTTGCCGGTGCTGGGGCCGGTGCTGGATGACATCCATACCGAGCTTACCGAAGGGCGCGGGTTCGTGCTGATCCGGGGTCTGCCCGTCGCCGACATCTCCCGCTGGCAGGCCGGCGCGTCGTTCTACGGCATGGGCACCTATCTGGGCCGCGCCATTTCCCAGAACCCCATGGGTCACGTGCTGGGTCACGTCAAGGATATGGGCAAGAGCTATGAAGATCCCATGGCGCGCGGATACCAGACCGCCGCGCGAATGAACTTCCATTCCGATCAGTGCGATCACGTGGGGCTGCTGTGCCTGCAGCCGTCGAAATCCGGCGGATCCAGCCTCATCGTAAGCTCCCTGACGGTCTATAACGAGATGGTCAAGCGACGCCCCGACCTGGCAGAAGCGCTGAGCAAGCCGTTCTACTTCACCAAGCACGGCGAGGTCGCGAGTGGCGAGGAGCCGTGGTACCGCATGCCCATCTTCGCCTTCAAGGACGGCTATCTGTCCATTCGGGGCGCCGGGGCCCATGTGCGCAAAGCCCAGACCCTGCCCGGCGTACCCAAGTTTACCGAGACCGATACCGAAGCACTGGAACTGTTCCAGGAACTGGCCAACGATCTGGTCATGCCCATGGATTTCCAGCCTGGCGATATCCAGTTCCTGAACAACCATGTCATGCTCCACACCAGGACCGCGTTCGAGGATTACCCCGAACCGGAACGCAAGCGGCACTTGATGCGGTTATGGCTTTCCGACCCGGACGGCCGGCCGACGCCGCCCGGCCACCGCGAAAACATCAACGGTATTGAAATCGACGGCACGGTGCTGACCGCGCCGCTGGATATGCTTGAAGCCTAAGCCGCGCTGCGGCGTTCCGCCTTTACGCGCGGCATGACCATGTTGAAAAGCTGCGTGTCCGACTTGGCCTGAAAATCCAGCGCTTCGCCATCGGTCGATTCGATCAGGCTGTGCCGGCCATATTTTGCGCCATTGCAGGTGCCGGTGCCGTTCAACACGAAATAAAGCTGGACCGCCTTCGCGCCACGGCTGGCCCAGCTTGCGCCGGGATCGAGACGGATCATTTCCAGGCGGGTTTCACGCTCGGTGAAGATGCCGAGGTTCTTGCGTGCCACGCCTGACCGGCTCTTGGACGCCCAGTCGAACCCGTCGGGGTCGAGGATCACCGGCGCATCGTATCGCGGCTTCGGATAGACCAGCCGGCGGCCACTGGCCCGTTCCCAAACCGCTTCATAGCTATCCTGGTTGCGTCTACCCTGACCCGAGGTGCGTTTGAACACGCCACCCACGAAATCCCCTTCACGGGATAGGCTTTCCTTGGTGGACTGGGCCTCATTGGCACTCAGGAAACCGTCACCGCTGGCGCCGCCAAACTGGACGATCATGATGGTCCAGCCGGTGCCATCGTCGATTTGTGGACCATAAGGGGTCCCTTCCGGGAAATAGCCGATCTGGCCCGGCTTCATGGAACGGCGCGGCGTCACCGGCAGTTGGCCCTCCAGCACCAGACGTATTTGATCGAAATTGTGGCGATGACGCAGCGAGCTGTAATCGCCTCCGCTTTTCGCGATATTGCACAGATAGTTTTCCGCCGCCCCCGGCTGCCCCACCAACAGCTTCTTGACGGTCAGTTTGCCCCGGACATTCGCTTTGTTCAGCTGCCAGCGAATTTTGCCTGTATTTGCAATTTTCATTCCCGCCTCTCCTTCAGGCCTGATCAAATATGACCGTCGCCCCGTGTGCGTATGACGAGGAGATTATGATGCCCCCATTCCATGCGCCATAGCCAACACCGGTGGCGCTGAGCAGAGTTTTTGTTGCCTCGAGGTCGGCAACCGCGACGGTAAAGGCCGCCGCGAACGGCAGCACCGGCGGTTGGACACCGTAGCGCGAAAACAAATCTTCAGGGCCGAGCAGGACGAAACAGCCAATTTCCAACTCAATGCGGGCGGCTGTTCCGTCCCGCGTGACAGGGGCTCCGAAATACCGTGAATAGCGCCGGGCGGCTTCGTCCAAATCTTCGACACACACCACCAGTTCGGTCAACGCCAGCGCCCCGTTGGGATGGTCGAGGTATTGTTCCTGCCAGAGATAGTCCCGCGTGAGATGTTCGATGGCCAGCACCCGGCCTTCGGGTGTTTCCTCCGGTGGCAGGCGAACGAGATTGAATTTGGCGATGCGCTCACCGTCGGTTGTCTCGAGGGGCCGGGCCAGCGCGTGCACGCCGGTGGCGCCGAACCCGGCAGCGGCCAGCGCGTCGGCGGTGGAAGCGGCATCGTCGCAACCGAACGCCAGAATGTGGATGCCTTCATAGCGGGCCAGGAATTCGGGCACGCGATTATGGTATAGAGCTGGATCGATCACGCCCATAAGCTCGAGATAACCCTGGCGGAACATGGCACACCGGTTTGCGGTGCCCCAAATCTCGGCCGGCGCACCCGGCGACAAAGCGCCGGAATGCTGGGACAAAGGTGTCATGGTGAACCCAAGCCGCTCATAGGCGGCACCAGCCGCGGCCAGGTCGGTGACCATGACGGCAAGATGGTCGAGGGCGTTGATTCCGGAGCTCATGGACGGCGCATCAAGCGTTCGCCACACCCAGCCCGAATACGCGATCCGCCGTGCGCCACATGATGTTCTCGCGCTCCTCATCGGTCAGGTTGGCCGCCTTCAGGACATTCTTGCGAATGTCATAGAGCGGCGCCGGATCGCTCAGCCAGCGCCAGGTTGCCGACCAGTCTGAACCGAACATGATGCGGTCGGACCCGATGGCATCGATGGCTTTGCGCAGATGATCGGGGCTGGTGCCGACGACGTCGAAATAAACATTGCTGTTGCGCATGGCCACGGTCAGCGACGGCTCGAAATAGGTCTCCAGACTGCGGCCCATTTTGGTAAGGATCACCGGCACCTCGGGATAACGACCCGCGACCTCATCGGCCCAGATGGGGTTGCCGTAGAACAACCCGCCGGGGAATTGCGACCAGGCGGTGGGAAACTGGACCGGCGCCTTGTAGCGGTTCAGCGTGTCCATGATGGGACGCAGATCCTTTTCAATCTGTTCCGGATTGACCGAAGTCGTAAAGGCCCGGATGAAGGTTTCTCCCATGCCCTTCATGCCCAGCTCTTCAATGCAGTAGCTGATGTGATCGGGGGCGCTGTCGCGCACCGGGCTGGGATCGTCGAGATATTCGTAGCTGGCTTCCTGATCGTGCCCCATGCGCAGCAGACCATAGAAACGGTCGGGATGTTTTTTGACCACCGCCGCCACCTGATCGTTATTCACATTGCCGGCCCGCGCCTGGACAACGGCCTTGTCGATGCCGTGGCGGTCCATGTGGGCGATCAGATCATCGGAAATATCGACGGGATCGTCGGTCAGTGTCCCGGCATAGAGCTCCGGATAGCGGGTGCGGAAGGCGATGGCGTCTTCCATGCACCGGATTTCGGACTCCAGTTTTTGCAAGGACGGAAAACCGTAAACATGGACGTGGGTGTCTATGATCATGGGGAGCCTCTCCCTGTTCGATTTGATATTATTTTTTCGATGGTAACAGCCGCGCGCCGTCATGGGTAGCCGCGCGGGTGCGGTTGTCCGCTATTGAGGTGATGGTTATGCTGACTTAGCGCCATTTCCCGGCAAGCTAGGACCCTCACCCATGACAGTCAGCTTTCGTGCCATGATCGACGATTTGCGCCAGGCGGGGCAGATCGAGGATATCGAAAAATCGGTGGATATCCGGCATATTGCCGCCCTGGTGGACAAGGCCGACAAGGCGCTGATTTTTCACAATGTGATCGATTACACGATGCCGGTGGTATCGGGCATCGCGACGGCGCGCGAACGAATCGGAACCGCTTTCGGCTGCGACTATGGCGCGGTCTATGAACGGCTCGATGCCGGGCTGACCACACCCATAGATCCCGTCGAAGTAAATAGCGGCCCGGTGCGCGAGATTGTTCAATCCGGTGACGATGTGGATCTGTTCGATTTGCCGGTGCCGCTGTTTTCCATCCATGACGGCGGGCCGATGATTACCGCCGGTGTGACCGTCGGGCGCGGGACGGACGGGGCGTTCAACGCGGGGATTTACCGATTCCTGGTCCGCGAAAAGAACCTGACCGGCATCGACATCGTGACGCCCAACGACATGCAGCGGCTCGCGCTCGATGCCTTCCGGGCGGGAAAGCCGCTGCCCATCTCCATCAATCTTGGCACGCATCTCGCGGTCAATATGGCGGCGACCTTTCGCGCGCCTCTGGGTCAGAACGAGCTCGCCATCGCCGGTGGAATCGCGGGCGAGGCTATCCGCATGACGCCGTGTGAAACCATCGATGTGCCGTGCATCGCGGACGCGGAGATAGTCCTGGAGGCAGAAATCCTGCCCACCGGCTGGACCAGACCCGAAGGACGCTTTGGCGAATTCACCCGGCTGATGGGCGGTCTTCACTGGAACCCGCAGGTGCGGATCAAGGCGATCTCGCGGCGCAGGGATGCCCTGTACTATGCCCTGCACATGCCCTGGGAAGTTATCCTGCCCGGTGCCCCCAACCGCGAAGCGGCGGTGCGCCGGGCGTTTAAGACCGCCAGTCTCGATCTTGTGGACGTCAACATCACGCCGGGCGGGTCGTGTTATTTCCACGCCATCGTATCCATCCGCAAGCGGCCGGGCGATGCCAAGCACGCCATCATGGCGGCGCTTATTGCGTCCGACATCAAGCACGTGGTCGTAGTCGATGAGGATATCGACGTCTTCAACGGTACCGATGTGGAATGGGCCATCGCCACACGCTTCCAGGCCGACCGCGACGTCGTCACCATCCCCGATCTCCGCGCCAAGCCGCTCGATCCCAGCCTCCGCATCACGCCGGGCATCACGCCCGTCACTGCCAAGATCGGCATCGATGCGACCATCCCCGACGATCTTCCCCGCGAGCGGTTCGAACGGATCGAATATGCTTATGCGGACACACTGGATCTGGCCGATTTTACCGGCCAGGCAAAGGACGATTCCGAACCGCAACGCGCGCCGGTCGATATCGCGGATCTGGCGGCGCAGGTAAAAGATCTTCTCGCCGACGAACCCGTATATTTCGCGGCTCTGGCCGAGCGTTTCGAAGACCAGGGCTTCAAGACATTAGCCCGGGCTCTCGGCGAGCTTCATCGCGACGGTGTGCTGTGGCAGGACGGTCAGGGCCGGCTGTGCCTCGCCGGATCCGAGTTTGCCGCCGAACCGCCGCCGTCGATTTAACATCGTCCCACCACCCCGTGCGACCCATGGTCGCAACAGGCCGGCGAATAATTCCACAATTTACCAATGGGTATTAGACTTTTGAAAGACAGCCAGCGATGCGCGCCTTTCATCGATTGTCGAAAAGGAGAACGCCATGCCCAGCACACCGAAACCCCGCCTGACCCACATGGCTTTGTTTGTCCAAGACCTGGACAGGATGGTCGAATTTTACACACGCGTGATGGGGTTAACCGTCTCCGATCGCGGCGGGGCCACATCCGCCCCGGTCCAGATGGTTTTCATGTCAAGCGACCCGGAGGAGCATCACCAGTTCGTCCTGGCCAGCGGTCGGCCGGAATACGCAACCTTCAGCGTCGCCCAGCAGATCTCCTTCCTGGTGAATTCGCTGGATGAACTCCGTGAGATGCATGACCGGCTGACTGAAGAGAGCATGAACATCAACCGCACCGTTACGCACGGCAACGCTTGGTCCGTCTATTTCGATGATCCCGAAGGCAACCGGATCGAGCTCTATGCTCATACCCCATGGCATGTGCCACAACCGCATTCACACCCATTCGATATCGGTCTTCCCAATGATGAGATCATGAAACAGACCGAAAGCCATTGCCGGGCGGATCCCGGCTTCATGACCGTCGCCGAACGGGAAAAGGAGCTGGCGAAACGGATGGCGCTGGTGGACTGATCCCACCCGCTCCCTCATCCACCGAGTACCCGGCAATGTGTCCTTAGGCGGCCACGGGCTGGTAATCGGGATACCGATCTGACACATCGATTTTGTAAACCCTGCGCGCGTTTTCCCCGAGGATGTTGCGCTTGGCCTTCTCGTCGAGAAACGGCAGATCGTAGATCGAGGTGGGCAGTTCCATGTCCCAATGCGGATAATCGGACCCGAACAGCAGCTGGGTTTCCGCCTTGATGACCTTGAAGGTGCATTCGAGCAGGGACAGGTCGTTCGGCACTTCCATGGGCTGCGTGGTGTAGTACATGTCCTGAATGTACTCGCTGGGCAGTTTCTTGAGGCCCGGACATTCTGACGAGCGCATCCGGTAATCGCTGTCGAGCCGCTGCGCGACCCAAGGCACCCAGGCGAGACCGGATTCGGTCCATATCATGTCGAGCTTGGGGAACCTTTCGTTCATGCCGTTCATGATCCAGTTGCAAAGATGCAGCACGTTGAACAGCGAAAAGCCCAGCGCGTGCATCACGATAAACGGCTCGCCGAGACTCATAAACGGGTCCTTCGCGTTGAACCCGCTATGCAGCGCAATGGGCTTGCCCATCTCCTCGATCAGGGAATAAGTCTTGATATAGGCGTTATCGTGAATTCGGTTGTAGCGAACCGACGACACGTGGAAACCGGCAACGCCCGGCTCGTCGCCCATTTCCTGCACCATGCGGTAGGCCTCTTCCGGGTCGCCGAACGGCAACTGGACCAGTACTTTCACGCGGTCCGAGCCCTTGCCGATCTTCTCGATCAGCCAGCGCGAATAGGCACGGCATAATGTGACTTCCATTTTGGGCGACTCAAGTCCGGCCGACAGCAGACCGGTGGGAAACAGAACCGAATAATCGGTACCCATGGCGTCCATGAAGCGGTGGGTCAGATGAACGTCGCGATGTTTGTCGTCGCTCGGCGTCTGCTCCAATGGGCGCAACGGGTAGCGCGTGATCCGCCCTCCCATGGGCTGGCGGGTACCGCCGCCTGACAGCAAAAAGCGCGGATTCGACTTGGCTTCCTGACGGAGCGTCTCATCTTCGATATATTCGGCGATTTCGGCGATCGACTCCGCCTCATAATGATGCGCGTCGCAATCGATGATGGGGAATTCGGTAAAATGCCGATCGTCGCGAATTCGAGCCGCACGGCGCAGCATCTCGTTGGTGCTGTAGCCGTCGAAAACTTCTTTCCGTAAGGGATCGCTTGTTGGCAGTTCCATAGGTCTTCTCCTGTTTCGTTTGCCACCCGTCCCAGGGCAACGTCGGTTCGATCCTTGCCGTCAAAATCGGCATTAAGAATTCGGTTGCCGGCACCACAACGCCGCCGGCCGGCAGTTCACGGCACGTCAGGAAATCTCGTTGACCACGTCGACCTGGGCATGCGGTGTAACGCCCTTGACCCAAATTCCCTGAATGTTTTCGCGAAAGACACTCGGCATCCGCCGCGCATGGGCATCGTCGTTGAGCCACAGACGATACAAATGACGCTTGCGTTCCGCCTCGGGCCAGTCCTCGAAGGCATCGCGCGAATGCAACACGACATGATTATGCAAAACGTTGATATCGCCGGGCAGAACCTCGACCCGGACCGAGACCTGCTCGGCGATCTCCCGGAATTTATCGAAGGCCTCAAGCCGCTTGGCGGAATATTTGGGCACGCCCGGCACGGCCTGGGATTTCATAATGTGGGAGCTTGCCCCCTTGGCAGTGAAATAACCCGCATGGAAATTGAACACCGCCAAATCGTACCAAGGCTTCTCACCCGGCGAAATTTCTCCGTGAAGGGTCCAGTGGCTTGGGGCAATCAGCTCGGGAACGAGATCGGGACACTGCTTGAGCATTTCATTATAGACCGTCACCGAGCTTGCGATCCGGCTGGCGCCGCCCGACCTGGCCTGTTGCAGGCAAAGCAGCACCACATAGTCGCACTGGTCGGCGTGGAACCCCATGCGGGAGTTGGTGAGGTATCCGCGGGTTATGGGGTCGCTGTAATCGCCGCCCAGATCCTTGATGTGCCCAAGCAGATCGCCGTTTGCATTCTGCGACAAGGCACGCCCCAGATAGGTGCCAACGCCCCAATAGGCCGCCGCCGATTGCGCTTTGGTCCAGCGATCCACCGGCATGCCGCGTATCTGCACAAAGCCGACACCTTCATGCAATTCCTGCCTCATCGAATCGATAGCCTCGCCGAAAGTCGGGAGGGGAAAATCGTCGCGGGTGATGTCGACGATATCGAATCCCCGCTCCTCGACGGCGGCAACCGCAACGTCGATTTCGGCGATCTCGGCATCGTTCAGCACGTAACGCCAAGTCTCGGTGGCGGTGATCTGGTCGGGATACCATCCAGCGGGATCGACCACAGGCTCCATTGGAACCGCGGGTTCACGCTGGCCGGCGACGTGTTCGAACGGATTGGCCATCACTGGAAACCTCCTCCACCACCGTTTCGAATGAGTCTTCAATTAAAATTATTCCACATTTTTTATAGGGATATATGTGGCATGGTGTCGCGTCGGAATTCCTGCGACGGGTTGCCTGCAACGGGCGCTAACCGTAAGTTGCCCGCTCAGATTTCGACCAAAGGAGACGGAGACCGTGGCGAACAAGGATTTAAGGGACTGGATTAGCGAGCTGGACGCCGCGGGGCAGTTGCAGGTCATCAACGGTGCTGACCGCGAAGAGGAAATCGGCGCCATCGTCGACATCTACATGCGCAAGATGACCAATCCTGCCGTCATGTTCGACGAAATCCCCGGCTATCCCAAAGGCCATCGCGTGATCGCCAATATCCTGACCTCGGTGCCGCGGATCAACATCGCGCTGGGCGAACCGATCGATAAGACCGAGGTCGGGCTGGTGGATTACTGGCGCAATTACATGAAGGACCAGCCGTCCATACCGCCAATCGAAGTCAATGGCGGCCCCCTGCTGGATAATGTCTTCGAAGGCAGCGACGTCGACATAACGACCATCCCCACCCCCAAATGGCATGAGCTCGACGGCGGTTATTTCATCGGCACCGCCTGCATGGTGGTCATGAAAGACCCGGATTCCGGCTGGATCAATTACGGCGCCTATCGCGTCCAGGCCCATGAGCCGGGCGTCGCCTCGCTGATGACGTCGAAGGGTAAGCATGGCGACATCATCCGCAACAAATGGCACGAGCGCGGCGAGCCCTGCCCGATCGCCGTGGTGGCCGGCATGCATCCGGCGCTGTTCATGGTCGCCGGCCTCGAAATGCCCTACGGCAAGAACGAATATGACTGCGCCGGTGGTCTGCTCGGCGAGGGCGTGGAAATCATTCACATGCCCAAAACCGGGCTTCCGGTTCCGGCGAACGCGGAAATCGCCTTTGAAGGGTTTATTCATCCCGACGACCGGGTGGACGAAGGCCCGCTTGGGGAATGGACCGGCTATTACGCCGGTGGCGCCACCACCCAGCCGGCCATCCGCATCGAGACCTTCATGCATCGTGACGATCCCATCCTGATGGGGGCCATCCCCGCGGTGCCACCCAATGACGACACCTTCTATCGGGGTTCCTATCGCTGCGGCGCCGTCTGGAACCAGCTGGAAGCGGCCGGCATCCCCGAGGTCAAGGGCGTGTGGGCCCACGAAGCCGGCGGCAGCCGCATGTGGCTCACCGTGTCCATCAAGACCATGTATGGCGGACACTCGAAGCAGGCCGGGCTCATCGCGTCGCAATGTCACGCGGGCGCCTACGCCAATCGCTGGGTCATCGTGGTCGATGACGATATTGATCCGGCCAATCTGAATGATGTGATCTGGTCCATGTGTACGCGGTGCGACCCCAAGGACGGCGTCGATATCCTCAATGGCTGCTGGAGCACCCATCTGGATCCCATGAGCTACAGCCACGAAGATCCGCGCAATTCCCGCGTGGTCGTGGATGCCTGCAAGCCCTATCGTCGAAAAGACACATTCCCCATCGTGGCCCGCAATTCCCAGGATCTCGATGACCGTATTTTCAAGAAATTCGGGGATGCCCTGCCGAAAGCCTGATCATGGAAAATCCCGCCTTCCTCATGAACCGCTGGTATGTGGCCGGTCTCGCCGAAGAGGTCACCGACAGACCGCTGGGCCGCACCCTGTTGGGTGAGCCCGTTGTTCTGTATCGGGCATCGGACGGTACGCCGGTGGCGCTGGAAGATCGGTGCTGTCACCGTCAGGCGGCGCTGTCGCTGGGTGACATCGAAGGCGACAATCTGCGCTGCGGCTATCACGGGCTCCTGTTCGACGGCACGGGCACCTGCATAGAAGTCCCGAGCCAGAAAGCAATCCCGCCGGGCGCCCGGGTCAAATCGTACCCGACGCAGGAAAAACAGGGATTTCTGTTTGTCTGGATGGGCGATTCGGAAAAGGCCACTTCCGTCGTCCCCTATGACCATCCCTATCTCGACAGGGAAGGCTGGGCGTCCCTGAACGCGCAGTTTCACGCGAAATGCAATTACCGCCTGCTTATCGATAATCTGCTGGACGTCACCCATCTTACCTACGCCCACAAATCCACCATCGGCGCCGCCGGCGTCACCGATGCAGCGGACGTGAAGTTTGAGCGCGACGGCGAGAAAGTCGCCGTTGACCGCTGGATGATGGACATCGCCCCCGCCCCTGCTCATGTGCAGGCAACAGGTTTCAACGGCAACGTGGATCGCTGGCAGCGGATCGAGTTCACGCCGCCCGGTTTTGTCTGGCTCAAGGTCGGGATGGCGAAGGCCGGTAGCGGCGCGCGGGACGGCGATATGTCGGGCGCGCTGATCGACCGCCACACCTTGCATGTCATCACCCCGGAAACCGAGACAACCAGTCATTATTTCTGGATCAACATGAACGAGGCCTCGGTCAAACCGGATCAGGAAAAGATGATCTACGACCAGTCGGTAACGGCGTTCAATGAGGATCTGGTGATCCTGGAAGCGCAGCAACAGCGCTGGAACGAAGCCATACCAACCATCGACCTCAATGCCGATTCCGGCGGCATGCAGGCCCGCCGCATGATCGACGGGCTGCTGGCAAATCAGTAGCTGGATAATCCAATGACCAGACCCTGTCCGGGGCCGGATTACAAAATACGGCCGCCAAAAATCAGGCCGCCGCCCAAGGCGTGCGATACCCAGGCCCATGTGTTCGGCCCGGCCTCTCAATTTCCCTATGCGGAAGGGCGTGGATACACCCCGCCCGATTGCCCCATCGATTCCTATTTGAAACTGCTGGATACGCTGGGGTTCGATCGCGGCGTCATTGTGCATGGCAGCGCGCACGGGTCCGACAACCGCGTGACCCTGAACGGCATCGCCCAGGCGCCCGACCGCCTGCGGGGTGTGGCCGTAATCGATCCCGATATTTCCGACAATGAACTGGAGAAATTGGCGCAGGGCGGCATTCGCGGGATCCGCCTGTCCACCATGCTCATGGGTGCTTTCGGCACGGAACACCTCGAACGGCTGGCCGACCGGATAAAGCATCTGGGGTGGCACATCGTAATCCATCTCGACAAGGTGGATGAGATCGCCGAGCTGGAGCCCCGCCTGCGGGCGCTGCCGGTGGGTATCGTGGTCGATCATCTGGGCCGGGTGCGCGGTGGCGACGGGCTGGCGAATCCAGGCTTTCAGGCTCTTTTGACCCTGTTGCGGGATTCCGACACGATCTGGGCCAAGCTGTCGAGCTGGTACCGTCTGTCGGACCAGGGACCGCCTTATGACGACATGACGCCTCTCGCCGAGGCCCTCATCGATGCCCGCCCGGACCGCATCATCTGGGGCAGCAACTGGCCCCATCCAATTTTATGGGACTACCCCATGCCAAATGATGGGGACCTATTGGATCAATTCATGGGCTGGGCCGGTGATGAGGCGACAATCCATCAGATTCTGGTAGATAATCCGGCAACGCTTTACGGATTTGACTAATATCGTAGACTCCCGGGTACGGGAACTTCGAGGACAGAGAAAGAACACCTTATGGCCGATGCCGACAGGGATACCTGGTCTACAATAATCTTCGATCAGTTGGTCGAGGCCGGGGTGTCGCTCTTTGCCTATGTCCCCGATTTCGGCAATGCCAAGATCATCGACATGTCGGACGAGCACAACGCCACCCGGTCGGTTCTCCTCACCAGCGAAGAAGAGGGCGTGGCGATCTGTGCCGGCGCCGATCTGGTGGGCGAACGCGCGGTGGTGTGTATGCAGTCATCGGGGGTCGGTAATTGCCCGAACTTTTTGTCGTTCGTAAAAGGCGCGAACTTTCCCATGCTGATGATCGTCACCATGCGCGGCGATTATGGCGAGGAAAACCCCTGGCAATACCCCATGGGTGAAGCCGTCGACCCCATACTGGAGGCCATGGGGGTGCAGTCCATCCGTGTCGACCGCATGGATGAGCTGGAAGCGGCGACGGGTGCCGCAATTTCCGCCGCCTTCAAAGGGGGGCGGGGTGTCGCCCTTGTCCTTACGCAGAAACTCATGGGCGCCAAGGCGTTCTGACCAGCAGGAACTGACCAGATGACCGACATCACATTGGACCGCCGCACTCTCCTGGCCGACCTCGTCCCAAATCCGGGCAGGTACCTGATGATTTCCGGTTTGGCCGGCGCGTCGAAGGACGCCGCCGCTCATACGGATGACAGCGCCAATCTTTTCACCATGGCCGGTACCATGGGAGCGTCGGTGTCCATGGGGCTGGGCGTCGCCCTGTCAGCGCCATCAAAAGACGTCATCGTGTTCGCCGGCGACGGTGAGCTGATAATGAATGTGGGTGCGCTGGCAACGGTCGCATCCATGATGCCAGCCAACCTCTCCATTGTCTGTATCGATAACGGCTGTCATGGCGAGACCGGCGGACAGAAGGGACATACGGCACGTCGGACTAATCTGGCGCTAATGGCTGAAGGCGCCGGTCTGCCGTCGGTCATGACCATTCAGACCCAGGAGCAGGTCGCCGGCGCCGCGACATTCCTCACGGATGCGCCGGGACCCCGTTTTCTCTGGGCGCGGGTGATGACGGGCCCGCCGGCCGCCTATAAGCGCAATTTCAATCTAACGGAATGCCGGCAACGTTTTCGGGATGCCTATTTGGGCCAGCCGGCTTAAATCAGAACCAACGGCCTCTTTCGCCAAGGCGCCCGTTCGGGGCCAACGCCCTATTTGTCGGGCTGTCCCAGGGATCTGATCAAGGAACAGAGTTCCTGCCTGATCTTGGGATCGATAATTTTATAATAAGCGCGCACGAGTTCGAGTGTCTCTCGCTTGGTCATGGGATCGGTCGCATCCGCATCGACGCCAGCAAAATCCAGCCCTTCTGATTCGATGATTTCTTCAAAAAAATAGGAGGGAGGCACCTCGAGCACCCGACTGATCTCATACAAACGGCTGGCGCTGATCCGGTTCGACCCGCGCTCATATTTCTGGACCTGCTGGAATGTCACCCCGAGATCGTCCCCGAGGCGCTCCTGTGAAAGTCCCATCAGGATCCGCCTGCCCCGGACTCGTTTTCCAACGATAATATCAACAGGATGTGGTCCTGGCGTCTTGCCATGCGAGGAAATGACCATTGGCCCCACCCCTCTCTGTAATTCATTCCAACCCTTAAATTAGCAACCAGCGCCGTTCGCTGTTACTAGTAAGACTACCTAGTTGATTGATTGGGGGGTTGTCAATTCGGCGTGATTATGAAGAGCCCGGAAGAAATTGATACACAAGAATAACGGGCAAATCGCGGGCAACCGCAATCGGCGGATCCGACCCCTTAGCAACGGCCCTGTCATGTCCCCATGACAGGGCTATAATCCGCTGGAGCAGGTGAAGGAATATGGAATGAAAATTTGCCGCTTTGACGGGGATCGGCTCGGTCTGGTCGGCCCCGCCGATGGTGTCGCCCGGCAATTCACCGACCGCCGCAATGACCCAGAAGCCGATTTTGCCGGCATCGGTCGTATGGATGTCGCCGTCCGGGAACATCACTGAACAAAACCGACAGGGAGATAATCATGGCCGACATCACCACAAAATCCGTTACCTGCGACGGCGGCCTGCCGGCCTTCATCGCAATTCCGGCTAATATGACCGGGCCCGCGCCAGCTATCGTCGTGATGCACGAACGCTATGGCTTCGTTCCGCACACGCAGGATCTGGCGGAACGTTTCGCCCGTGAGGGCTTTGTCTGCGTTGCGCCCGACTGCTTCTTTCGCCACCCCGATCAGGACGCGCTCCATGCGGGCGACGCACGCTATGACATCAGCGATGACGAAGCCGCGGAGCATCTCAACACCGCCGTCGAATTGCTGGAGAATATGGACGAGGTCAATTCCGACTGCATCGCCGTCATGGGCGTCTGCCAGACCGGGCGTCATCCGCTGATCCTGGCCTCACGGCGAAAAATCGCCGCGGCCTGTGTATGGGTCGGCGCCGCGCAGGATCGGGAATGGGAAGTCAATGAAGTTTACCCGGAACCGCTGGACGATCTCATCGCCCGTGTCGATTGCCCGGTGCTTGGGATCTTCGGCGAGACCGATCACATGATCTCCCTCGATCATGTGCGCCGGTTTCGTGACAGTCTGGAACGGCACCGCAAAACCTATTCGATCCAGATCTATCAGGATGCCCCCCATGGCTGGCTCAACGATACCATGCCGGGACGCTACCGGCGTCAACAGGCGGAAGCGGCGTGGGCGGCGCAGCGTGCCTTCCTGCAGGAAATCTTTTCGCCGGTATACGACCGGAACTCTATCCACTGGCGTTTCGAATGCCATAGCAGCAAGGATTACGATTTTTCGAAGAACGTCCGGCTTGAATAAAGGTTACGCCTGTTTCGCGGGGACACGCTGGAAGATAGCCAGGCAGATCCCGGCAAATACCAGGGCCGCACCGATGGCGTGATACCAATACAGGGTCTCGCCGAGGATCAATATGGCCAGCCCGCCGGCAAAAATGGGATACAGATTTCCGAAATAGCCGGCCCGCGCCGCACCGGTCCGGTAATTGCCTTCATTCCACATGGTGGTGCCGAGAAAACTGGCGCATATCCCCACATAAAGCATGGAGATAAGGCTCATCCCATCGAACGGCATGGGTTTGTAAGTTATGGTTTCCCACGCATAAAGAGGCGTCATCACAATCACGGTTATGATGGCGACGATTGTCATAAAGGGCATGATCGGAACGGTCGCCGGTTTCCAGCGCATGATGACCGCCTGAACCGCCCAGGTCACCACAGCCACCATGGCCCAGGCATCCCCTTCCTGAATATTGAGCGAGGTGATTACCGACCAGTCGCCGCGCACGACGACCAGCGTCGCGCCGCCGACGGAACACAGAACCCCCAGCCACTGGCGGCCGGTAATGGGAGTGCGAAAGAAAGTCAGGCCCAGCAGTAGCACCAGGACCGGCAGGACCGATTGGATGAGGGAGGCCTGCAGAGCCGAGGTTTTTTGCAGGGCGATATAAATGGCGCAGTTATAGCCCACACTGGAAATTAGGCAGAACGGCAGGATGAACCGCCAATGCGCCAGGATTTCGGATCGTAACCGCCAGGTCTGACCGCCATAGAACGTAAGAAAAACCACCAGGGCGACAACCCAGCGGTAGAAATTGAGCGCCAGCGGCGGGATATCGACGCCGGCCGCCGCCCGGCCGACAATGACATTGCCGGCCCAGAACAGAACGCCCAGTACGAGCAACGCGTATCCACTGTAAAGCCGCCGCGTATCGCTTTCGCCGGGCGCTTCTGACGGCGTCATGAAAGGGCCATTCTGGGATTAAGAGGCGAACCGTTTATGAAACACGGGACAGTCCGGTCGACACGACCCTACTTATAATCGGACAAATTCTCATAAAGCGGTGTGCCCTCGACGGTACAGCGTCGCAACAGGCGATCCTCATTTTCGGGAAAATAAGTCCGGCCATGGGTCGAACATCTGTTGTCCCAGGCCACCACGTCGCCGAGCCGCCATTCATGTTCGAACACGAATTCTTCTTTCTCCGAGTGGTCATAGAGAAAGTCGAGAAGCTCTTCACTTTCCTCTTCAGACACGCCCTCGATCCGCCGCGTCATCAAGCGGTCCACGAACAGCGACTTGCGGCCTGATTCCGGATGGGTCACGCAGACCGGATGGAACCAATGGGGCGACTGGCTGATGTCCTTGTTGCTGATATCGACGCGGGCGCGGCGTTCATATTCATGGATATGCAACGCTTTTTTCCCTTCCAGCCGATCCTTCATGTCCTGCGGCAAGGCGTCATAGGCTTTATACATGTTGGAAAAGCGCGTGTTGCCCCCGTATGACGGCAGGGTCACGCCATAGAGGAAGGTGTAGGAATAGGGCCGCTCGGCATAGCCGGAATCAATGTGATGCCACATCTCTCCATCGCCGAACGATCCGGCCGGCTTGCCGTCCTTCATGATGTTGGTCACCAGCATGACATTGGGGTCGTTCTGCAGGACGCCGTCGCTTCGCTCCTTCAGCTCTTCCGGAGGTGTCTTGCGCCTGCCCAATTCGCCGAACCGGCCGCCAAAAGCAAGCTGCTCTTCCTGGGTGAATTCCTGATCGCGCCAGATCAGAACGATATATTCGTTCCAGACCCTACGGAGCTCATCGATTGTCTGTTGCGGCTGCGTCTGGCTTAAATCGAGCCCGATAATTTCCGCGCCACAGGCGTCCGATAAGGGTTTGACGGTAAAGCTGACTGGCATATCCATGAAAAGATCCTCCTGCCTCATTTTCTCATTTTAGAGGCCCGATGAGCAAGAATTATTCAGCGGCGGCATGCTTACCGGCGGTCCAGCCGGTTTCATTTATGGCCCGATGGGCGAAATCGGTGGGTTCTTTCTCCAATGTCGTGGCCATTGTGTCATTCCACCGGTTGAGATAGCCGAACAGGGAGACCACCGACATGATCTCGACGATCTGAAATTCGGTGAAATATTTCCGCAATTGAGCGAAATCGTCGTCGGTGACGGCATTGGGCACCTGGGCGGCGGCCTGTGCGAAAGAAAGCGCGGCCCGCTCAGCGTCGGAAAACAGATCGCTGCTCTCGAACTCCCAAATGGCGGCGATTTTTTCATCCTCCACTCCGGCCCTGCTGGACGTACCGCCGGTATGAGCCACGCAATACATGCAGCCGGCGCTTTTACTTGCCATGTTTCCGATCAAACTTTTCAGCGGCAAGGGGATGGACCCCTCATCCTGGCTGTAGATGGCCCTGCCCAATTCAATAAAGGCTTTTACCAAAGCGGGCTTATGGGCCATGACTTTTTGCGACAGGGGAATAAAGCCCAAACGCGCGACGACCGAGGAAAAAATATCGTCCTGCGCCGCGATGGCGGCTTCATCCACAGGCTTTACACGGCTCATATCCACTCCCCTTGTCTTAAAATATAAATTGCTGCGTTGGTTCCATTGTGTCCCTCCGGAGAACCCCGACACAAGCTCGACAGGACAATAATGGAGAATTTTTCCTATCACCATTAGCCAAACTTCCGAAAATCCTTAAACTCCCTATCTGATACCAGAGGGGACAACCAAAAGTTTAATGCATGACGCTCTCCAGACCATGCGTGCGTATCTGGCAGACAAAGAGGTAACCACTATGACGACACTCAAGAAGGTAATACCGGCAGCCCTGGCTGCCGCCCTGGTTGGCGGCCTGTTCGCTGGTACACAAACGGCACAAGCGGAAACGCTCGTCTTTACGGCCATCCCCGATCAGGACGAAAGCCGTCTGCGAACGCGCTTCGGGAAGGTCGCGACCTACCTGTCGAAACAGCTTGGAGTGTCTGTCAAATACGTTCCGGTGAAGTCCTATGCGGCGGCCGTAACCGCCTTCCGCAACGATCAGGTACAGCTCGCCTGGTTCGGCGGATTGTCCGGTGTGCGCGCCCGTTCCCTGGTCAAGGGATCGCAGGCCGTCGCACAGGGCGCCGAGGATGTCGCCTTTGTCACCTATTTCATCGCCCATGCCAGCACCAAGCTGGACGAGCAGAAATCCTTTCCCAAAGCCATCGCCGGCAAGACCTTCACCTTCGGCTCAAAGGGGTCGACATCGGGACGTCTGATGCCGGAGTTCCATATCCGCCAAGCCTTCGGCAAGGCTCCCAACAAGGTGTTCAGCCGTGTCGGGTTCAGCGGCGATCATTCCCGCACCATCGCCCTCGTTCAGTCCGGCGTCTACGAAGTCGGCGCGGTCAACTTCAAGGTCTGGGAAAAGGAAATGGCTACCGGCAAGATCGATAAGTCCCACGTCAAGATCATCTGGCGCACGCCGACCTATCCCGACTATCAGTGGAGCATCCGCGGCGACGTGGACAAGCGGTTTGGTGCGGGCTTTACCGGCAAGGTCCAGACCAGCCTGCTGAGCATGAAGGACCCGGCCCTGCTGAAGTCCTTCCCGCGCAGCGGGTTCATTCCGGCCAAGAATGCCGACTACGCCTCCATCGAACAGGTTGGAAAATCAATTGGCCTGATCGATTAATGGCCCTCCTCCAACTCAGCGATGACGTCGCTGGGTATCGCGGCGAAACGATACTCCGGGACCTTACGCTGAGTATCGAGACCGGCGAGCGCGTTGCCCTTGTGGGCGAAAGCGGTGCCGGTAAATCGACACTTTTGCGGTTGATATACGAGCGCTGTCGAGAGTCGGCGGCGCTCGTTCCGCAGAATCTTGGCCTCGTTCAATCGCTGACGGTCTTTCACAACGTTTATATGGGCCGGCTGCCGGATTACTCGGTGTGGCGCAACTTTCGTAATCTGATCAAACCCGCAAACGCGGATATTGCGCAGGTTCGGCCCATCGTTGAAGAATTGAGGCTCGAGGACAAACTTTTCACCCCAATTACGGAGCTATCGGGCGGCCAGAAACAACGCACCGCGGTCGGACGCGCGCTATACAATACCGGCGACATGATTCTGGGCGATGAACCGGTTTCAGCCGTCGATGAACATCAGGCGCGCGAAATCCTGGGTGTCCTGGGCGCTCAGAAAAAAACTGTCGTTCTGGCCATGCATGATCGTGCCCTCGCCCTAGAGTTCACCGATCGCATCGTCGGCATACGCGATGGCCGCATTGTCCTGGATGAAGCGACGGCCGGCATGCGACCGGACGATCTGGATCATCTCTACCAGGCCTAGGGACCGTGGAGTTTCCCTCTTCGCGCTCACCGCTTGCCAGAACCACCCTGATTTTTTTTGGGATTGCGCTGATCTGCGCGATCTTCGCCGATATTGCCATCACGACGGTCAATCCGTGGCGTGAGCTGGGGAATTTGCTGGCCGCGGTCATCACGCCGGATTTCTATTCGACCGAAGATTTAGGGAGCGCGCTGCTCTATACCATCGCCTTTGCGTTGCTTGGTGTCGCGGTCGGTAATGTGCTCGGCTTTCTCCTGGCGCTGGTCTTCTTCAGCCGGCTGGTCCGTATCGGCTGCGCGTTTGTTCGCTCCATACACGAGCTGTTCTGGGCCCTAATATTTCTCCAGATCTTCGGTTTATCGCCGCTCACCGGAATTCTCGCCATTGGCATCCCCTATGCCGGCATTATCGCCAAAGTCTATGCCGAAATCCTGGAGGAGGCGGATCCGGCACCGCTGCAGGCCGTCCCCCACGGAACCGGCCGGGTTTCCACATTTCTATTTGTGCGCCTGCCGGATGCCTGGGCTCATTTTCGCACCTACAGCATGTACCGGCTCGAATGCGGATTACGCTCAAGCGCGGTTCTTGGCTTTGTCGGACTGCCGACTCTCGGCTTTCATCTGGAATCAGCGTTCAAGCAGGGCCATTACTCGCAGGTCTGGGCCCTGCTGTTTCTGTTCTACGTCATCATCGCCACCATGCGGGTGTGGATGAAGAAGCCGCTCCTGCCGGTATATCTGATCGGCGGCGCCCTTGTGCTGCCCTGGGGCCTCGCCTTTTCGGCCGACAATATCTGGCGCTTCTTTAGCCACGACATCATCCCCTACCCGCTTCGGGCAGCTTCGGGCAGCGACGCCAACAGCTGGGCGGCGATGGGTGACTGGCTTTATCTGATGCTGTTCGAGCAGGCGCTTCCGGGGGCCATCGCCACCCTGCAGCTGACCATGATCGCCCTGGTGGCAACGGGTCTGCTCACATTGGTGTTTTTTCCGCTGATCTCACCGTTGCTGTTTGGCCGTGTGTCACGAACCGCCGGTCATATTTTTCTTGTGGTCGCGCGTTCCACCCCTGAATACATATTGGCGTTCGTTCTGTTGCAGCTCTGGGGTCCCTCCATGCTACCGGCGATCGTCGCCCTTTCCCTTCACAACAGCGCCATCATCGGCCACCTTATCGGCCGCTTTACCGAGGGCATCCAGCTCCGTATCGATGCGTCACGGGGATTTAACCGCTATGCCTGGGAAGTCCTGCCCCGGGTCTACCGGCCGATGATCGCGCTGCTGTTCTATCGCTGGGAGGTTATTCTGCGCGAGACCGCCATTCTCGGCATATTGGGGATCGCGACCCTCGGATTTTACGTGGATAGCGCCTTCGCCGATTTGCGATTCGACCGCGCCATGCTCTTGATCCTGATCACCGCCATGCTCAATATCTGTGTAGATGCCATATCCCGCAAAATCAGGTCACATCTTCGCCTCCAGACAAGCTTGGAACATCGTTAGTTCATGAAAACCTCCGATACACCCATTGTGAAGGATCTCGTTCTCGTCGGCGGCGGACACAGTCATGTGGCCGTCCTCAAACGGTTCGGGATGAAGCCCATACCCGGTGTCCGCCTGACCCTGATCTGTCGCGACGTGCACACCCCCTATTCGGGCATGCTGCCGGGCTTCGTTGCCGGTCATTACAGTTTCGACGAAACCCATATCGATCTCGGCGCCCTGGCGCGCTTCGCCAATGCGCGGTTCTTCCATAGCGATGTGACATCGCTGGATGTGAACAACCAGCTCATCCATTGCGATAACCGCCCGCCGATCCCCTATGAATTGATGTCCATCAATATCGGCTCAGCTCCGCGCACCGATGACGTTCCCGGTGCCAGCGAATTGGCCGTGCCGGTCAAACCCATCAACCGGTTTCTCGAACGGTGGGAGGCGCTGCGGCACAGGGCCATGACCCATGACGGAAAGTTGCGGGTGGCCGTCGTCGGCGGCGGTGCCGGCGGCGTCGAAATCCTCCTGGCCATTCAGCACCGGCTCCGCGCCGAACGCGGTAAGGCCGAAGAAATCGACTACCATCTGTTCAGCAACAGCGAGACCGTCCTGCCGACCCACAACGCGAAGGTCCAGCGGACATTCCTGAAAACCCTCGCAGACCGGGGTGTTACGGTGCATTCGGAACAGGGCGTGGTGGAAGTGTCCCCGGGTCACCTGAAGACGTCGACCGGGCAAACAATCGATGCCGATGAAATCCTCTGGGTGACCGCCGCCGGAGCGGCCTCATGGCCTGGCGAGGCGGGACTTTCCACCGATGAGAACGGCTTCATACAGGTCTCCGACACGCTGCAAACCCTGTCCCACGACACTGTGTTCGCCGCCGGCGATATTGCCTCCATGGTCAATCATCCGCGGCCCAAATCCGGGGTCTTCGCAGTACGCCAGGGTCGCCCGCTCGCCAATAATTTGCGGCGCGTTCTTCTCGGCAGGTCGCCGCGGAAATTCCGTCCGCAGAAACGCTTTCTCAGCCTGATCTCCACCGGCGACAAATACGCCGTCGCCTCGCGCGGCGGCTGGTCCGTACAGGGCAAGGCGGTGTGGCGCTGGAAGGACTGGATCGACCGCCGCTTTATGGACAAGTTTAACGACCTCCCGGATATGGAGGAGGACGAAAAAACCGACCTGCCAGCCGGTCTCGCGGGCGCCGATGTCATCAAGGAAATTTCAGCCATCGCCATGCGCTGCGGCGGCTGTGGCGCCAAAGTGGGTGCGACTGTCCTGACCCGCGCGCTCAGCGCCCTGAAACCGGTGCCGCGCGAGGACGTCCTCATCGGGCTGCATGAACCGGACGATGCCGCCGTGGTCGACGTGCCGCCGGGCAAGGTCATGGTCCATACGGTGGATTCGTTCCGGGCGATGATCGACGACCCCTATGTGTTCGGCAAGATCGCCGCCAACCACAGCCT
>JABJKO010000009.1 GCA_018660305.1 Rhodospirillaceae bacterium | reverse complement strand
GGTCGCGACACCAGAGAAAACGCCCCCCGGAATGCGGCGGACGACAAACTTGGTCAGGTCGAACAGCGACAGATTGGTCAGCTCGGTCGCCGACAGCATCGCGCAGTCGATGACGCCCTGGTCCATCGCCTCATAGATATCGTTGCCGGGGATCGAAACCTTGATGCCGCCAAAATGCTCGGCCCAGCGCCCAAAATTCGCCGCGCCGGAGCGGTACTTCTTACCCTTCAGGTCCGCCAGTGACCGCAACGGCGTGGTGCAGAGATTGATGTACGTCGGGCTTGCGCCGGTACCAAGATAGATTTGGTTCTGCTCCGCGTACTCGGCCAGGCATTCCGGGCAATGGAAGTAGGTGTATTCCGATGTGGCGCCCGCCATGGCCGCGCCGGGGCTTTCCACCTGCCTGCCCGTGGTCGAAAGCATGGAAAGGTTCGATGCCAGATTGTTCTCGGCATATTCCGCCGGATAATAGGGCGGCAGCACGAAACCCATGTCGGCGATGCCGTCGCGCACGCCGGGTGGGGTTTCCTTGAGGTTCAGCAGCGACATAGAGAAGACCTTGATCTTCAGATCACTGTTCGCCTTCACATAATCGGCGAATAGTTCGTACGCATAATATTGCGCGCTGCTGGTGGCGAGGCCGACCGCGGCCTTCAATGTTTTCGCCGATGCATCCGGCACTATCGCGGCGCTGGCCGCCATACCCAAGACAGAGGCAGCAACAGAAGCTCTAAAAATTGCTAGGCTTTTCATCTATTCCCCCTTGATCCGGCTCGCGTTCGCGCGCTGCCTGTATTTGCTTAGAGTTACGATCAGCCGTAAACCCAATTATGATACTACAATGTAATTTTACATACTCGGCTGCCTCGAGCAACTGCCTTTACCATAAAAAGGAATGAGTTCGCATGCTTTAGCTGCAAAGCGGACACCTTACCCGGCACGTGCCCTGGTACTGGCCGGCAATCAGGATGTAGATTAGCGCAATGCGCAAGCTTGTTGAGAACGGGAGATGCGCACGGCTATGAACACGGGCTGCAAAAGCCTGAAAATATTTCCTGTCGCCGCAAAAGACATGACCTCGCGGGAGCAGGTCGGGCGCGCTTTCATCACCGCGTGGATGGGAAAAAACGACGGCACGGTGGACATCGTCGGTTCGGCGATGGCTATGTCAATGACATCCGGGCAGGCATAAGTGATAGCAGCGATCAAGAAAACAACCGGAACCATAATTCCCAAACCCATATGGTTCAAAGAGGTCTAATATCGAGCATAATCGGCCAAAGGCATTCTGGCAGTGACGGAGGAGCGAAAAATGAGCGGAACGTCAGCGAAGCACGAACCATATGCGGGTAAGGACCTTGGCGAGATCGGATTTATTTGCACGCCGACCATGGTTGAGCATTATTGCGACGGCCTGGCCGTTGATCGGGCCCGCTATCGCAATCCAACCTATTGGGACAAACCCGTGGCGCCGGCGATGATCGTCGGCGAGGTGGACGGCGGATTTGACGGTGCGCGGTTCGACAATGCCTTTGGTAATTTGTGGATGCGCCAGGAGTGGGCCTTTCATCAACCGATCTTCCCCGACCGTGAATATCGCCGCACCTCCGCTGTGATTGATGTCTACGAATGGCGAAACCGAACCGTGGTCAAACAGGATGTGAGCCTGTACGACGAAGACGAGCTGGTCGTTCGCGGTACCCATCACCAGAGTTACCTGCTGGGTCAGAGCTCAGGCAAAGTCGCCTTGCGCGACCCGAAAAAGAAAGAGGGCGTTCGCAAATTCGAGGTGCCTGATGGAGAGCCCATCGCAAGCGCCGCCCGCAGCATTGATCTGGAAATGTGCGGCGTGTTTTTTCATGGCAACCGCAGTTACCACACAGACAAAGAAGCCTCGGAAGAACTTGGTTTCGAGGAAGTCGTGGTCGGCGGCAAGATGACCATGTCACTGATCGGCGAGATGCTCGAACACCGCTTCGGCCGCGGTTACTACGAGGGCGGAACATTGGATGTGAAATTCACCAACATCGTCTGGCCCGACGACCACGTCACGGCCAAAGGCGTGATCACACGGGAGCAGGATGGACGTGCCTTCATCACGGTGTGGATGGAAAAAGACGACGGCACGGTGGTCATCGTCGGTTCGGCGTCAGCGCTCAGTTAGGTGCGACAAGTCCTTGTCATTCCATTTTTGTAGCCCATGGGGCTATCGGCGATAGCCGGGTGAGGTCGCCACGACGGCGTCCAGCAGGGACAGATCGCCGGGCTCGACATCATTGCCTCGCGGGAACGGCGGGCCGGGCATGGCGCCGATAAGCCGGCGCACGCGGTCGTCCTGGTAATAGCAGTCGTAGATATGGAACAGCAGGCCGTTAAACGCCGCGGCGTCCGTCCTGGCGTAGTCTTCCACCTTCGCCAAACGAACGGATAACGCTCCGTCGGGAAAATTGTCGTCGAAGTGATCCAGTGTCCGCGCCAGCGCGGGCATGAAATCCGCCGATTGTTCCAATATGAAAGCCGGGAAATCCAATTCCCCGGCACTGGGCATGACGCCATCTTCACTGGCCGGCATCACCGTATCCAGCAGCGCCGATAAACGCCGCCGCTGTGCGCTGCTCAAAGGCTGATCCGTCATTGTTTTATCGTTTCATCATTTGTCATGGATTCCATCCCGGTCGTTAATCAAACAGGTTGGCAAGGTTTTTCTTCATAACGTCGGCGATATACAGGGCCAGCGCCTGAATAGTGCTGGTCGGATTTACCGCGCCGCCGGTAACAAAGATGCTGCCATCCACGATGAACAAATTCTTCACGTCGTGACTGCGGCCCCAGGAATTGACTACGGATGAGGCCGGGTCATTCCCCATTCTTGCCGTACCCAACAGATGCCAGCCCGCTTCGCGCAATAATTCCGTGCTGGCGATCTCCGTCGCGCCGGCCGCCTGCATCACCTCCCGGCCCCGCGCCAAACCATGGGCCAGCATCTTGCGGCTGTTTTCGCTGACCCGGTAGGTGATTTTCGGCGCCGGAATACCGTCTGTATCGACCAGTTCCGGATCCAGCGTAACGGTGTTGCTTTCCTCGGGTAGGTCTTCGCACACGTTGACGATGCTCGCGACATGATCAAATCGTTTTCGAAATGCTTCGTGGTGTCCCGGTCCCCAGGGGATGGTGCCCGACATATGGCCCTGCATGGCCGTGTTCAGCGGACCGCCGCCGCGGACGATCTGCATGTTGTAGCCGCGTACGAAATCCCTCTCGCCATCGGTTTCATAGAATTCCTTGCTAAGTATGCAGCAACCTTGCGGGCCTTTATGGCTGTCTAGCCGTTCGTCGAAGATCCCCTGCACGACGCTTACGGGGTGAAACATCAGGTTCTTGCCGACAAGGCCGCTGTTGTTGGCCAAACCATCGGGAAATTGCGCCGACTTCGAATTCAACAGGATGCGCGGTGTCCCAACGCCATTACAAGCCATGATCACGACTTCCGCCTTCTGGAAGCGTTCCTGGCCGTCCTCATCGTAGTAGATCACACCATCGGCCATGCCGTGACTGTTCAGCGTTATTTCGCGTACCCGGCAGCGGGTGCGCAGCTCAATCCCGCTTCTGATGGCCTGGGGCCAATAAGTGATGTCGGTGCTGGATTTACCCCCTTGCGCACAACCCGACATGCACGGGCCAAGGTTCAGGCATTTGTCCCGGCCTTCGTAGGGTTGGGAGATGATCGCGCTATCGGACGGCCACCAATGCCAGCCAAGCTTGTTGTACCCCCTGGCCATGGTCTCCCCGACCAGCCCAATGGGCAAGGGGGGCAGCGGCGGTTGCTTGGGCGGGTACATGGGATCCCCGGCCAGACCGGAAACCCCCATCATCCGGTCGTTCTCGGCAAAATAGGAGTCCAGCTGATCATAGTCGACAGGCCAGTCGTCCGCCACGCCGTCATGGCTTTTCACTTTAAAATCCGAGGGGTGCAGGCGCGGAAAATGGGCCGCGTACATAACCGTGCTGCCACCCACGCCGTTGAAATTCACGACATTGATGGGCGATCCGTCGTTATTGATGGGATAGTCGGTCGCCAATCCCCGCACATTCGGATTTGTGCTGTAGGCGCCAAATTGCTGCGCCTCGAAATTCTTGGCGGTCGTTGGATAAGTCGATGAATTCATCCAATCACCCTGTTCCAGGCACAGAATATGCATCCGTGTTTCGGCCAGGCTCCACGCGACCGCCGCGCCGGACGCGCCAGCCCCGATTATAAGAACATCCACCGGGTCGTTATCGGACGCTTTATTCATGTCTATCCCATTGGGTTAAATGGCGGGTCAAATGACGACGATGTTAAGATGGCGCAACATCAGCCTCGGCATCATTATATCCAATTGCACCGAACCTTCACATCACCGATAGGCAGAGAGCCGGTTTAGTCAAGAAAATCCGCGACCATGCGGTTGACGGCAACCGGATTTTCCCAGGCGGGAAAACCTCCCGCGTCAGGTACAACCTTCAATCGAGATTTTTCGAGACGGTCGTTGATATTTCCGGCGGCATCAAGAAAGTCAGCATGGTCGGCTGCGCCGTTATAAATCAGGGCGGGAATGGCGATGCGCGACAACAAGGCATCCACATTTGCGATGGGTTCGGACGGGCGATCATCCAGCCAGGGACGCCCGGTGAACGCCTTGACAATGGCGAAGTGTTCGGCGGCCCGACATGGTTCCGGGTGGGCATGCATATACTCGAACCAGCAACTGTCCCGCCACCATTGATCGACGGCGGCCGCGATGCCGTCCCTGCGCGCGGTCTCTTTCGCACGATCAATCGTACCGACAACGACGGGTGCATTCGCGCCTGGAACCAACGGTCCCTCGAGGATCAACGTGGAAATCAGACCAGGCGATGTCGCCGCAAGATAAAGCCCTAGCGTGGCACCGGTATGGGTACCCCAATAGCTGACATTTTCAGCCCCGTTGGCGGCGAGCGCCTGTTCCACATGTCCAGCCATCTCGACATGGCCAAAGGGGCCGCCGAGAGCGGAAGAAACTCCATGGCCCGGCAGGTCGATCAACAGTATCCGAAAGTGTGGTTTGAAAGCTTCGACTTGAGCGGAAAATACCCGGTGGTCCTGGGACATTCCGTGCACCATGGCCATCCAGGGTTTGCTGACGGCGGCGCCATTCACAACGATTGCTGAAACCATGGGAATTCTATCAATCCAGTCAATTGGCGACGTCGACCGGAACGATACAAACACCGCGGCATCTACGTCAATTCCAGACCCCGCCATGAAGGCTCTCTATCAAATGAACTTCGGAAACGAACCAGAATATCCCGGATGGGCACTAATAGGCGGAATCCGGGACGGCGGCCTTTTTCCGGGCGATGAATTCCGCTAAGGCGTCATCAATACCGGGGTCCAGGTTTGGCGCCTCGTAACTGGCCAGCATTTTTTTCCATAGGGCGTTCGCCCGCGAAGTCGTGTCCAAGCTGCCGTCGATTTCCCATTGCTCAAAGGAATTGTTATCGGCCACATCGGACAGAAAAAATGCCTGTTCGAAGTTCTTCTGGGTATGGGCGCAGCCGAGGAAATGGCCGCCGGGTCCAACCTCGTGAATGGCATCCAGGGCCTGGCCGTTTTCGCTCAGGTCGATGCCCTTGCCATGCACCGCCATCATCCCCAGTTGATCGCAATCCATGACGAATTTTTCGTAGGATGAACAAAGTCCGCCTTCCAGCCAGCCGGCGCCGTGCAGGACGAAATTCACTCCGCCGTTCATCGTGGCTTGCAGCGTATTGGCGCTTTCATAGGCCGACTGGGCATCGGTGATTTTGCCACCGCATAGGGAGCCCCCCGATCGGAAGGGAAGCTTCAGACGCCGGGCCAGCTGTGCCGCGCCCAAAAGCAACAGACCGGATTCCGGCGTACCGAAGGTGGGCGCGCCCGACTGCATGGATATGGACGAAACGAAGGTTCCGAATATGACCGGCACGCCCGGCCTGATGATCTGGGTCAGGGCGATGCCCGCCATGGCCTCCGCCAAAAGCTGCGCCAGGGTACCGGCGACGGTAACCGGGCTCATGGCGCCGGACAGAATGAATGGGGATACGATGCAGGCCTGATAATGGCGGGCATAAACCTTCAGGGCGCCCAGCATAGTGCCGTCGAACAGCAAGGGCGAATTGGCATTGATCAGATTGACCATGACAACGTTTTGTTCAACGAAATCGTCGCCGAACACCAGCTTCGCCATATCAACACTGTCCTGGGCCCGGTCCGGCGCCGTCACCGAGCCCATGAAGGGCTTGTCGGATAGTTTCAGGTGGCTATAGACCATGTCCAGATGGCGTTTGTTCACCGGCAGATCCACCGGTTCACAAACCGTGCCGCCGGAATGATGCATGTGGGGCGATTGATAGGCCAGCTTCACGAAATTACGAAAATCCTCGATCGTGCCGTAGCGACGGCCGCCGTCCAGATCACGCACGAAGGGCGGGCCGTAAACAGGGGCGAAAACCGTATTGTTGCCGCCAATCTCCACATTCCGCGCCGGGTTTCGGGCATGTTGGGTAAACTGCGCGGGCGCTGTGGAGATCAATTGCCGCAACAGCCCCTTGGGAAAACGCACCCGCTGGTCCTTAACCTCCGCGCCTGCGCCGCGCCAAAGATCCAGCACCTCCGCATCATCGCGAAATTCGATGCCGATATCCTGCAACAATGCATCGGCGTTGCTTTCGATCAGGCTAAGGCCTTCCTCGTCCAGCACTGCCATGCTTGGCAACGAACGGATGATGTAGGGCGCAGATGGCGCCTTTGCGCTGGCGCGGACTATGCGCCGTCCCGCCCGACCGCCGGATCTTTTCGCCATATCAGCCCCCTGCCCCATTCAAGTCGCCCATTCCCGGGCACAGTCTAATCCGATGAAATTCTAGGACTTTTCCAGTTACGGTTGGAAGTATTCAATTTAGGACATCTAAGAACATCGCCGGGCCCTTGCCATGGCCGGGCAGGCGCGCCAAGTTTAACCATACGGTTCGTTCGGGGACGGTTGGGATGCAGAAAACCTTGCTCATATGTTGCGGCGCCACCGCGCGCGAGGTACTGGCTATCGTCGAGGGCAATGGTATGGGTCATATGCAAGTGGAAAGCCTGCCTGCCGGCCTGCACAACACGCCGCAATTCATTCCCGAGCGGGTACGCGAGAAAATACGGGCCAACCGGGACCAATTTGAACGAATCCTCGTGCTGTACAGCGATTGCGGCACGGGCGGCCGCTTGCAGGCCGTGCTGGATGAAGAGGGCGTGGAAGGCCTTGGCGGCGCCCATTGCTACGAAATGTATGCCGGCGCCGCCGCCTTCGCCAGTATTACGGACGAGGAAATCGGCTGCTTTTTCCTGACCGATTATCTGACCCGGCATTTTGAGCGGCTGGTGATCCAGGGACTTGGTTTGGACCGTCATCCGGAATTGCGTGACAGCTATTTCGGCAACTACAAAAAAATTCTTTACCTGGCCCAG
>JABJKO010000010.1 GCA_018660305.1 Rhodospirillaceae bacterium | reverse complement strand
CTACCACATCGATGGCGCTGACAAACAGATTGGCCTCGGTCGTCTCGCCAGCCAAGTCGGTATCCTGGGTATGATCTCCTGGGGGCGAGAAATAGTTGGTCTGACGGGCATTGCCATGGCCGGTGACCTGGAAATCCTCGCCGATGTCATCCGGCAGATAGACGCTCACCGCCACATCGCCCAGCGCCGGCAGAGGAAAGTCCAGCGGATCGCTGACCGCCAGCGCGCCGATCCCAATTGTGGTTGCGGATGCGCCGTCGAAACTCAGCTTTTGCAATGATCCCGGAACGATCTTTGCCGCCTCGTCGCGCAGCGCGATGGTTGCCGCGCCGACCCTGAGCTTTTGCAGCCCATAGGCGTTGGAAATCCGCACCCGGATGGTCGAGCCGCCGATACTGACGCGCGCCATCATCCGGATCGTCTGCCCGCCGAGCGTGATGCCGTCGGTGGGCGCCATGGTCGTCGCCCAGCTCCCGACCCATCGGGTGTTTGTGTTGTTGGTCATGAATGCTGCCCTCATCTGCCAAGCTCGTTTGCCTGCGCAGTACGTTCCGCGCGGAGAGGGGCGATGTCAAGGAAGGGTGGCCTCGCTAAAGACCATAGCGCAACCTCTGGTCATCCAGCCCCAAGGGGCGCTAAATTCGCCTATGCTCAGACGCGTTTCCATAGGCCTTGTTCTGGTGTTTCTCGCGGTGCATCCCACACAGGCGCGGGACTTCCTGGATGGACACGCCGCCTACAAACGCGGCGATTACAATTTGGCTCTCATCATTTTGCGCCCCCTCGCCGAAAAGGGAAATGCCAGGGCGCAAAACGATCTGGCCGTCATGTCCCTAAAAGGCCGAGGGGTTCCCCAGGATGTTTCCGGGGCGGCGGCGTGGTTCCGCAAGGCGGCCGAGCAGGGACTTGCCACGGCCCAGAACAACCTCGCCGTCATGTACCGTAAAGGCCAGGGCGTGCCGCAGGATTTCGGAAAAGCGGTGGCATGGACCCGTAAAGCCGCCGAGCAGGGACACGCCAGGGCCCAGAACAACCTTGCGGTCATGTATCTGAGGGGCGAGGGCGTGCCGCGGGATGAGGCGAAAGCTATGAACTGGTTCCGCAAGGCGGCCGAGCAAGGCTATGCCAGAGCCGAAAACAATTTCCTTATTCTAATGGAAAAGCGCCGCGCTATGGCACCGGTATCGCCGCCACCGAAGGTTCAGCCGTCAATGGGAGCTGAGAAGAAGCCCGTTGCCGTTGTCGCACCGATCGCACCAATCGCAGCGGTCATACCGGTCGTACCGGTCGCGCGCGGCGCGTTTCGAATTCAGCTGGGGGCCCTTAAACGCAAGGCCGTCGCGGAAAAGGAAGCGGCGCGGCTGAGCATTGTCCATAAGACCATTCTCGGCGATCTCAAAATCGTGCCGGTCCATGCCGATCTCGGCGAACGGGGGACGTTCTACCGTCTGCGCGCGGGTCCTCTGGATGACCGGGCGGCCGCCCAATCGCTCTGCCGCAAGCTCTCGGCGCATAACCAGGGCTGCATGGTGGTCAAGCAATAGCGTGTCTTAGCGGTTCTCGGGGCGCGCCTTTCGCTATCCGGCCGTGGCGGAGTAAGATCGCCGCAGGCTTCACCGTCAATCTCTCAGAGGCGTTCCCATGCCCGACACGACAACAACTCAATCCGAGACGACTTCTCAGGCCGCGCCGGCAAAGAGCCCGGCCCTGATGCAGCCGGAACACCACCAGCTGAAGCGGCGCTTTCCAACCGCCTTGGATTTGCGGGCGCGGGCGCGCAAGCGCATGCCCAACTTCGCGTTCGAGTATGTGGATGGCGGCGCCGGCGCCGATACCGGCATTGCCCGCAACTGGGGCGCCCTGGATTCCATCGAGATGGTGCCGCGCTACGGCAAGCTGGTGGGGCCACCGCCCACCGACGTGGAACTGTTCGGCCGGGCGTACAGCGCCCCCATCGGCATTTCGCCCATCGGCGGCCCGGGTACCGGCTTCCCTGGTGCCGAAACTTATTTCGCCAAGGCCGCCCAGGCCGCACGCATCCCCTATACGTTGGGAATGCTGTCGGCCATCACCATCGAGCAGGCCATGGAGCTGGCACCCGATGTGCTGTGGTTGCAGCTCTATCGCTTTGCCCGCAACGAGCACAAAATCGGCCTCGATCTTGTGCGCCGGGCCGAAGCGGCCGGGGTGCATGCGCTTATGCTGACCTGGGATTCACCGGTGCGGACCACAAGGCCGCGCGAGGTAAAGAGCGGCATCATGACGCCGTTCAAACTGACCACCCGGCTGAAGCTGGACGCCATGTCGTCGCCACCATGGCTGTTCTCCATGATGCGCAATGGCATTCCACGCTTTGTGAATCTGCGTCCCTATATGGATGGCAAGACCAGCATCGAGGATTCGACGAAGTTCATCCGTGCCGAGGGCGGCGGCGCCTTTACCTGGGACGAGATCGCGCGTTACCGCGATGCCTGGAAGGGCCCGCTGATCATGAAGGGCGTGCTACATCCGGCCGACGCCGAACGGGCGGTCGGGCTTGGGCTCGATGGGCTGATGGTGACCAACCATGGCGGGCGCCAGATCGAAGCGCTGCCGGCCTCGATCGATGCGTTGCCGGCGGTTGCAGCGGCGGTGGGCGGCAAGGCGCGCCTCATCCTCGACAGCGGTGTGCGGTCGGGGGTCGACGTGGCGCGGGCGGTGGCGCAGGGGGCGGACGCGGGTTTCGCCGGCAAGGCCTTCCTGTGGAGCCTGGGCGCGCTGGGCGGTGCCGGGCCCAGCCATCTGATCGAGCTGTTCAAGGAAGAGCTTGCCGCCACCATGGGACAGCTTGGCTGTCAGACCATGGACGAACTGCGGGCGGTAAAAGTCCGCCATCCCGGCGCCTACGGGCCGGACGATTTCGCAGGAGGTTGACCGTTTTCGTTAGGCCGTGCCGTTCAGGCTGTTTCGTTCAGGGAGTGGCGGGTTTCTCCGCGATCAGCTCCACCGGCGCGATGCGATTGGCCGTAATATTCTCGATCATGTTGCGGATTTTGACCGCTGCGGTCTCGCCCATGAGTATGTGGAGACCCAGCGCCGGCGGACCCTCTGCGCCTGCCGCGGCGGCCTGAAGATTGGTGAAGAAATCGAGGGCGAAATCACGCCGGTTACGCTCGGCGGTGAGGGTAAAGCCGGCGGCAACTAGCGCCGCCTTGTAGTCGTCCGGTGAGGCCACTGCGCTGCCCTCGGCCTCACTTGCCCACGGTACGGGAAAGGTGAGATCGCCGCTGCCCACCCGCATGATGTCGTAGATTCCCAATTTCCCCCCCGGCTTGATAAGCCGGTAGAGCTCCCGTGCCAGGCCAGTCTTGTCGGCGATGTTCATGCCCACATGCAGCAGATAGGCTTTATGGAACGCGCCGTCGGCATAGGGTGTCGCGGTGGCATCGCCCTGCTCCAGTGTGATGCGATCGTTCAGCCCCACCCAGGAACACAGGAGAGTGCCGGTTTCCACATAGGCAGGGGTGAGATCGATGCCGGTGACACGACAGCCATAGTGCTGCGCCGCAAAACGGCTGGCGCCCCCAAGGCCGCAGCCCACATCGAGGATGTTGTCAGACGGTATCGGGCCAAGTTGATCCAGAAAGGCCTCCGTCGCCACGCGGCCGCCGATATGGAATTCGTCGACCGGCGCCAGATCATCCACCTGCACGGTATCCGGCGTCAGGTCGAGCTTTCCTAGACCGGCGATAATGGCATCGATGAGCCCGCCCTGGGTGTAGTGGGATGCGACCAAAGTCGGTTCAGGCATTTTCCTGTCCGCGTTGTTTGAGCGATTTCCGTTAGTACCAACCCGGTGGCACCTGGGAGCCTAGCATTTCGTCGTAGACGTCGCCGCGCCGGTCGCGGAGGACCTGATTGTATTCGTTCCAGTTCCGTTTGCGCCGTGCGTCGGCGAGGTTGGCCTCCGCGTAAATGATCTCTTCCTTGTCGCCGCTGGCTGGTCCGGCTATCGGCCAGCCCGTGTAACTGACGATCAGGCTTTGTCCTACGAAAGGCTGGGCGCGTTCGGTCCCGACCCGGTCAGCAGCGGCGATAAAGACGGAGTTCGAATGCGCGCCCGCCATGACCAGGATATTGGCCATGGCCTCGCGGTCTTTGTCCTGGCCGGGAATAGGTACCCAGTTAGTCGGGATGCAGACGATGTCGGCCCCCTGTAGCGCACAGAGCCGGTAGCTTTCGGGGAACCAGCCGTCGTAGCAGATGAACGTCCCGATGCGCCCGATCGGCGTCTTGAAGACCGGAAAGCCCAGATTGCCGGGCTCGAAGAACAAATTCTCCTCGTTCCAGAGATGCACCTTGCGGAAGGTACCCACATGGCCATGCGGACCAATGATGACGGAGGAATTGTAAAGCACATCGCCGTCGCGCTCGTTGATCCCGGCGACAATGTGCAGACCGTGCCTGGCGGCGACCTCTATCCATGCCTGTGAGGTCGGCCCGCCGGGAATCTCCTCGGACAGGGCGAAGGCCTCTTCGCGGGTCTCGAAAACGTAGCCCGAGTTGCAAAGCTCCGGCAGCACGACAAGGCTGGCACCATTGCTGGCGGCCTCCTCGATCATCTCAATGCTGCGGCGAAGATTGTCGTCCTTCTTGCCGACAATCGGCTCCATCTGGACGCAGGCGATCTTTACCGATGCCTCGTCACGCGTCTTTCCCTGTGCTGCTATTGTCCTGCCTCCGCTTTTTCAGGTGTCATAGGAACTGCCTCACTGCGCCGGCATTCACAGACCCGCGACACTGCGGCGCGGCGCACCGATCTCTGCGGTATAGAACCACCACCAGTCCTCAAAAGAGAATTCGGCAGCGCGCACATCGTCGATTGTCTCTGCGTGCAATGTCTGGGGCTGGCCAAATCTACGCGACAGGTGGTCTGTCGCCAGGAAGGCTTCTCTTTGTATCGCCTCGACGGTGGCCTGTTCGAGCGTCGCAGCAACAAAATCGGTGCCGTGTCCAACCTCATGCACGATATGGCCGTCGCCGAGCGCATCCATGGTTTGCCGGCGAACATCGGAATCGACGATCAGGTCGCAACGGGGATAGCGCGGCAGCGGCCGCGTCGCGATGTCGAGCCCGACGCGAAACGTGGGTTCAAGCGACTGGCCGGCGAGCGCATAGACCCGGCCATAGAGATCATGGGTATGCACCACCGCCTCGACATCGCGCCGTTCGGCCATCATCTGCGCGTGGAACCATTTGAAGTTCGGCGGCTTCGGCCCGTCGAGCCAGTTGGCCTCATAATCGAGCAGCGTTATGTCTTGCGGCGCCATGTCGCGGAAATTGCAGGATGCGGTGATCAGGAACCGGTTCTCCAGCGGCAGGCGGTGGCTCACATGTTCGAGGAAGGCGACCAGCGTATCCCGCTCCCACAAGGCCCGGCAGGTGAAACTGATGGATGCCTTGAGCTCGCCGAAGGCACCCTCATCGGCATGGGCATCGCGAAACGCCGGATAGGGATGGGTGAGCGGGCCCGGATCCAGCGAGCCGAGAAACTCGACGTAATGATGGTGGCCGGAGAATTGGCCCCAAAGCTTGTCGGAATCCGCTCGCTCGATGGCATCGCCGGCAGGCAGGCCCGCCGTCACCAGATTTGCCTGTGCCAGATATTCGAGGTGATACAGGGTCACCAGGGTGTCGAAGATATCCTTGCCGGCGGTCCAGACACCGACCCCGGGCTGATTGACGGCGGTCGATTTGCCCATCTGCGCCGCCAGCGATTGTGCCCGCTCCTCGTCATTGGCCAGACCGGGCGTTGTCCACGAGCTGAGACCGTAACCGGCGGAGGATTCCATGTGCGTGAGAGGCTTCAATTCGGCGCCGGAGATCGCGGCCGCCATGGCCGTCAGCGGGCTTGCGAACAGGCAGGCAGTACGGTCTGGATCGGCGCGATACACCGCCAGATCGGCCGCGAATTGGTCGGGCAACGCGCCGTGCCCCTCCAATAATTTACCATCGCGATCGGTGATGAAGATATCGGAGGCCCGGATGGTTCTGGGGAGGCAGGTTTTTGAAAATCTGGGCGTTACCGCGATCACCTCGCTGCGCGGAACGCACAGGCTTGCATGGCCCCAGAGGTCGATCATACGGTGATGAGCGAGAATTCGGCACACCATGGCCAGATCCTCGCGAACGTCATGTCCTAACAATTCGAAGCTCCAAATATTATTCGTTCAAGTTACGCTTGCGCAGCGCATCAGTAAGGGTGGCCGCCTCTTCCGTCTCGACGGCCTCCTCCGACTCAAAGGCTAAACTGGGAAAGCACGGCTGTCACTGCCAGAGCTTGTATCTGGTCGACCCGAATTTGGTCAGTGGTCTTTGCGGGAGAGCGCGAATGTCCGCTTGAGGTGGCAGCTAAAAACGGATGTCGCGGCGCCGGATATCGACTTCCGCTTTACCCCCAAAATGAGACGTCAATTTAACAATGTCGGATTCTGACGAATTTATGCCGGAGCCAGAGTCCATATGCCCGTGTCGAACGTCAGATTGCGAAGTTGATTTATAGGTACCATCAGGCTGCCATAGACTGACCTTACTTCGGCACATAGACTTGCTCACAAATCGTGCATCAGAGTGATAACGATTTGTGATGACTGACGAAACTGTCCGTCATTGCTGAGCGGTAAAACAATCATTTAACAGAAGGAGGAGACCATGCTTAAAAAGAAATACACATGTGTGAAAGTCGACCAGCAAAAGGACGGGATCACCTGGGTGATCTTCAACCGACCCGAAAAACGTAACGCCATGAGCCCCACCTTCCATGCGGAAATGATGGAGATCCTGACGTTGCTGGAATCCGACAAGGATACCAAGCTGGTCATTCTGACCGGTGAAGGAGTGTCCTATAGTGCCGGCCAGGATCTCAAGGAATTCTTCCGCGAGACCGATGGCAAGCCAGGCGCCAAAGCGGAAGCCTATAACAACAGTAAATGGCGCAACGAGAAACTCTGGATGTACAACAAGCCGACCATATCCATGGTCAACGGCTTTTGCATCGGCGGCGCGTTTACCCACTGCATCTGCGCGGATTTCTCCATCGCCGCCGACGACGCAATTTTCAGCCTGTCGGAGGTTAACTGGGGTATCCTGCCGGGTGGCATGGTGTCCAAGATGATCACCGATATGTTCAGCCAGCGCGATGCCATGTTCTATGCCTGCACCGGCCGGACTTTCACGGGTAAGGAAGCGGCCAAGATCGGCATGGTGAATTATTCCGTGCCCAAGAAAAATCTGCGCAAGGAGACCCTCAAGCTCGCCAAGGAACTCTTGGAGAAGAACCCCAACGTGCTGGTCGCCACCAAACATGCGATACGGTCGACACAGAGTATGTCGTGGCGGTCGGCGGGGGATTATCTCGCCGCCAAGGCAGCCGAGATCAAGATCAAGGATGCGGCGCGCGGCCACGATGCCTATGCCGAAGGCATCAAGCAGTTCATCGACGAAAAAGCCTACCGGCCGGTGTTCTCACCCTATGTCGGCGCCGCAGATGGCAAGACCACGTCCAAGGGCGGCAAGCCCCGGGCATCCGCCGCCAGAAAGACCAAACGGGCTGCGGCAAGTCGAGCGTCAGTTAAGAGGATAGCTTGAATTGCGTAGGCCAAATTAGTAGCTGAGCATTATTAGTGACTGAGCGTTAAGAGCGGACCTATTCCCGTTGGTATAGGTCCGCTCTTGAATTAAGGGCGGATCTCGCCGGCGCACCTTCGGAGGTCGGCGTTTGACCCGAAGCGGACATTCGGGCCGCAGTGGACTTGGCCCTTTTCCGCACATAAAATTTCGCCCACCGGTTGTTCCGAAGCGGGTCCACCCGACCAGACAAAGGAAGACAATCCAATGCCGCGCGACAGTGCCGAAAAGAGATCCGAAGCCCTGCTCGACAGAGCCGAAATCTTCTATCTCGTCCGCTTTGAGAGCCTGTGCCGCGACATCAGGGATTGGGAGGGTCTGGTGGGCTCCTACGTGCCCGCATCACCCGTGCGTACCACGTGGTTCGACGGCGCCATCGAGGACTTCGCCGACGCCTTGAGAGCGAAAATGGCCGCGGGCGGTATTGCCAGGCATCGGGTCTTCCCGGCGAAGCTCCACCAGAAAGGCGGGCGCGCCATCTGCGAAAGCCCGGCAAACATCTCCGAGCGCCTGACATTGGAAGGCGTCCAACTGGATGTCATGGCCCATGTCAGATTCCATTCCCGCCTCGTGCTCACCGACGTCGGATGGCGCCTCAATTCCTTCGAGGCCATATACGAAAACGACAGTGTGCGGCCGGTCAATCCGGCCGATACCCTGCCCCTGGACTGGACCATGGTGAATGCTATGCGCTCATCATACCGCTTTCTCGCGGCGTGCGACGCCAGCCGCAACCATGACGTCAGTCAGGACCTGCTGGGCGATGACCGCCCGGATGTGCTGGAGGCTTTCTACCTTGCCGAGCGACATTGGGTTGCGACGGGAGAGTAGGGCCCGACGCCCGAAACCACTATTGGTGTTTCAGCGCCCGCTTTACCCCCGGAAGCAGACTTTGATTGCCCGGAAATAGGGCGGCCCACATCCTCTTCGATTGGATGTATTCGATCCCTTATTTTAGTTTTTTAGCTTGGTGCTATGGACCCTAATTCGGACCCTAATTAATAGAAAATGGTGCCGGCTGCAGGAGTCGAACCCGCGACCCCCTGATTACAAATCAGGTGCTCTACCAACTGAGCTAAGCCGGCGTCGATACGCGAAAGCGGCGCCTCTATAGCATACGGGATTGGGTTGCTGAACGATTAAAGACGGCCCGTGTCTTAAATTTATGTCGGCGCCAGATCCGGCCATACGCTTTGCTGGCCGGCGCCGGGCCAGGCGGCCGGCGCGGCGGCGGCCTCGGCGGCTTGCCGTCCGGGCAGGGTGGGATCCCACCCCGTGCCGGTCAGGCGGTTGCCGTTGAAACCCTCGGAATCATCTGACATGAGCCAGCAGACCGGCGCCTTCATGACGTCCGGCTGGACCATGGCGTCGCGGTCGGGCGAGGACGCGGCGGGCACCATGGCCGTATTGGCGGGGCCGCCGGGCACCAGCACATTGACCGTGACGCCGGTATCTTCCACATCCTTGGACCAGCAGGCCGATTGCGCTTCCAGCGCCGCCTTGGACGGGCCATAGGGCGTCCAGCCGCGGCGGATCATGGTGTCCATGCTGGTGGTGACGTTGACGATGCGGCCCCAATTCTGTTCCAGCATATAGGGAACCGCGGTCTTGGAGAGCAGGAAGGCGGCGCGGGCATTGACCTCGAAGATGGTCTGCCAGCGTTCGTTGGGGACCTCCCAGAACTTGATATTGTGCTTGTAGTAATCCTCGCGAATGGTCGACAGCCCGACACCGGCATTATTGACCAGCCCGTGCAGCGCACCGAAGGCGAGGTGCGCGCGCCCCACGATTTTTTCGCAATGGTCCGGGTTCTGCAGATCGGCGGCCATGGGAAGCACCCTTCCCGACCCGCCCCTGTCCGCGATTTCCGATGCCAGGTCGCGCAGGGGCTCTTCCGACAAATCGATGGCCACCACATGGGCGCCGGCCCCGGCCAGGGCTTCGACCATGGCCCGGCCCAACCCGCCCGCGGCGCCGGTGACGATGATGTTCTTGCCGTCGAGAGATATTGTGTCGGTCATGGCAAAATGCTCAATATGTTCTTTGTTTGCTCGCAGTAGCCTAGGACAGAGGGGGTATTTTTGACAAGCGGTGCAGAGCGAATTCTTGACCCCGATGGGCCTCGAAGATACGGTTGGGCGATAAAAATTGTCAGCCGAGGGAGGCTGCAGGAGCGCAAACCATGACCAAAAATCTCACCGAAGAACAGGTTGAACAGTTCAGGCGCGATGGGTTCATCCATCCCATCGACGGGCTGTCCGCCGCGAAAGCACAGGAATGTCTTGAGTGCCTGGAAGATTATGAACGCCGCACCGGCCGGTCGGCACAGGACAGCCTGACACTGAAATCCCATTTGCCGTTTGGATTGTTCAGCCGGGTCATCCGGAACGAGAAGGTCCTCGATGCGGTCGAGGATCTCATCGGCCCCAACATCCTGTGCTGGGGATCGTCGTTCTTTGTGAAGGAGCCGAAATCCGAAACCTTTGTTTCGTGGCATGCCGATACCTATTACTATGGTATCGAGCCGCAGGAGACTGTCACGGCGTGGATTGCCTTTTCGCCGGCCAATCTGGAATCCGGCTGTATCCGAAGCATTCCAGGCAGTCACAAGACAAAGACCGAGTTCGATAATGCGCCGGATGAAAACAATGTGCTGAAGCGCGGCCAGAACACGCGCAATGTGGATGAATCGAAGGCCGTCCATATGCCGCTTGAGCCCGGCCAGTTTTCCATCCACCACGAATGCACCGTGCATTCATCGGAACCCAACAAGGCGGACCACCGGCGTATCGGCTATTCGATCCATTACTGCCCGACCCATGTGCGCGAAACCATGTACGATCCGGTGGATGGCAAGAAGTCGGCGGCGCTGGTGCGCGGGGTCGATGAGTATAATTACTGGGATCACGAGCCCATGACAGAGGTCGAGTACGATCCCGTCATGGCCGATCACATGGTGGAAATCCGCCGCCAGTTCATGGCCCGCAGCCAGGGGAGAGGGTGATATGCCCGACGGCATGACGCGACCCATGTTGCCGGCGGTGGAAAATTTCGTCAGTGCCATGCGCAAACTTTATGAAGACGGCGTGCCGGAAACCGATCGCTGGGAACGCTGCCGCGAACTGCTTGCCGAGGTGATCGCCGATCCCGACGTCAAGGCCCATGCCGAGGCGTGGCCGGTTACCGGCTTCAACCCCAAGACGGACAAGGTGTCGAACCTCCTGTTCTATGAGGATCCCGATTACGGTTTTGTCATCAATGCGCTGATCAAGAACCCCGGCGGTTACGCCATGATCCATGATCACGGGCCGAGTTGGACCATCTATGGGGTGCTCGCGGGAGAGGAACGTATCGTCCATTACGACGCGACCCAGCGGGATGACGGCAAATTCGATCTGGCGGAAAAGCACGCCGACATTTGCCGACCGGGCGATGTGGACGTGGTGCCGCCCCGTCTGATCCATTCGGAATATGCCGGCGCCGAGAAATCCATCGCGGTGATAGTACGGTCGCAACGCTCCGGGACGTTCGAGCAGTTTCGCTATCTGGAAGATGGCCGCCAAGTCATCATCCTCGGCCCCGACCAGGCACCTTACGCGCTCTCCTGACCTTAATTTTATATTGGGTTTAGGCCGACAATTTGCGGCTGGAACAGTTTGTTCCAATATTCTACTATCAGTATAGTTGTGTAATTAAAATGCAATTATAAAATAGTAAGATGGGAGAATCGATATGTCTCAATTCCGAAACCTGGTATTCGAAGGCGGTGGTGTAAAAGGCATTGCATATGTCGGGGCAATGCAGGTGCTCGAAGAACGAGGCATCATTGACGATATAGTACGGGTTGGTGGCACATCGGCCGGGGCAATCAACGCCGTGCTGTTCGCATGCGGTTATACCAACGAAGAACAACAAAAGATCCTTGGTGAACTGGACTTCAATGACTTCATGGACGATAGCCTGGGTGTTGTCCGCGACACCAACAGGCTCATAGAGGAGTTCGGCTGGCATAAGGGCCAATTCTTTCGCGATTGGATCGGTGGATTGATTGCTCGAAAAATGGGAAGTGCCAATTCGAGCTTCCGTGATTTCGAGGCGGCCGGCCGTCCCGACCTTTATCTCTATGGCGCGAATCTGAGCACCGGCTTTGGCGAGGTGTTTTCCGTCGAGCACACGCCGACGATGCGGGTGGTCGACGCCGTCAGAATATCCATGTCCCTGCCTTTGTTCTTTGCGGCCATCCGTAACCCGCGAGGTGATGTGTTTGTTGACGGTGGCCTGCTGAACAATTACCCGATCAAGCTGTTCGACCGGGCGAAATATGTTGCCGTGGCTGACCCCGAGGATGCCGCGCGCAAAACCGAATATTACGATAAGGAAAACGATAAGTTTCTTTCAGGTGCTCCCGACAGCGCCAGGAGATACGTGTATAATTGTCAAACGCTGGGCTTTCGCTTGGATTCCGCAAAGGAAATAGCGGCGTTTCGTTACGGGGATGTTGAGGTTGCCCGCCAGATCGATGGTTTTTTCGATTATACCAAAGCGTTGATTGCGACCCTGCTCAACAATCAGGAAGCGCTGCATCTACACGGCGATGACTGGCAGCGCACGGTTTATATCAACACCCTGGATGTCAAATCGACCGATTTTGATCTCAAGGATGAAACCAAATCGGCGCTTGTGCAGTCGGGTCGCCAAGGCACCGAAAAATACTTCGAATGGTTTTTCAGCGCGCTGGATGACGAGGCACCGGTAAACCGAATCGATTGAGCAATTAACCGGTCGGCGTGGTGGCCTAAATTTTGTTTCGTGCTGATGTGGGCGATTGACGTCTGCTTCTGAGTTTTTTTGCGTTGCCGCGCCCAATCGTTGCATAGTCTGGCGCCAGACCTTTCCCATGAAGAGGCGCGGATATGCAGTTCGGCTATTTTACCCTGTCCGATAATCATTATCCGGACAATCCGCGAAGCGCGGGTCAGTTCGTGCTGGAGATCCGCGAACAGGCGATTCTGGCCGACCGGCTGGGCTATCATTCGGCGTGGATCGGCGAGCATCATTTTGACCGGCTGGGGGTAAATTCGCGTCCCGACATCGTGCTCGCCAGTATCATTCCGGAAACCCGGAACATCCGCCTTGCACCGGCGGTAAACGTGCTGCCCATCCACCATCCCATCCATGTGGCAGAGATGTGGGCAACGCTGGATCTGTTGTCCGGCGGCCGGGTGGATTATGCCTGCGGCCGCGGTTACGACCGTGCCGAATACATTCCGTTCGGCGCCGATTTCATGACATCGGCGGAGGTCTTTGAGGAAGGGCTCGACGTGCTGCACAAGGCGTGGACCGAGCCCGGCATGTGGTCCCATCACGGTCCCTGTTATCAGATCGACGACATGGAGATCACCCCCAAGCCGCTGCAGGACCCGATCCCCATCTATGTGGGCTCGTTTTCCAGAAATTCGGTCGAGCTGGCGGCGCGCAAGGGGTTCAATATCGCCTATGCGCCGTTCGCCGCCGCCATGGTTTTCGGCGGGCTCAAGGAGGCCGTGGACAGCTATCGCGAAACGACCGAGGGCCATGGCAAAATTCCGGGCCGCGCCATATGCAGCTACTTTATTTATATCGCCGATACGCCGGAGGAGGAGGATCTCGGCCGTCAGTATCAGATCGATTATTTCCAGAACTGCGTGCTGCGCGCCTTTCCCGACGATCCGTCAAAGATGCCGCCGACCATGCATTACTTCATGAAGATCAACGAAATCCTGCGCAATACAAAGAAGGAAGATCTGTCGGACCGCTCCATCCTGATCGGCTCTCCCGCAAAAATTATCCATAGCCTGAAAAGCGTCGAAGCCGCCGGCATCGACGAGGTCATTCTGTATTTCAATGTGGGCCGCAAGCCGCACGCCATGGTCAAGGAACAGATGCACCGCTTCGCCGAGGAAATCGCGCCCGCCTTCGCGTGACCGCGGTCATCAGCCTTTTAAAGACACCAATATGCGCCTGCCGTCATGGCGGGCGACCAGCCTGACCGGTTCGTTCTGTTTGATCTCAACCGGCGGGTCGACCGCATAGACCGCCTGGCCCCAATGGGTCGGTGGATCCATGGGGCTCGTTGCGATGACAGTGTCCTCGTCCAGCGCCAGACGAAACCACAGCGCGACGGCATGCGCGGTGCCATCGGAGATTGGGATGACGCGGGCGGCCGTTTCGGCGTCGCCCGGTTCGGCGGATCTAAAATCGAACCGGAACAGCTCGGCCGGTTGGGCGAGTGGCCGCCAGTCATAGCGGCTGAGAGGGATCTGCAGATAAAGCCGGGATATCAGATCATTGAACGGCGAGATATCGAAGCCGGACGCGGTCTGGACCACGCGTTCGCCGGCGATTTCAGCGCATTCGATGGGAACGGCGAAGACAGTGGCGCTTTGCGGGATAATGATGGCATCGGGCTTCAGAAGACGTGCCCGGGCATCGGCGATGGTTGCCAGGATATTTTCGTTGAGCAGCCCGGCATCGACAATTTCGGCAATGAGAATGTCCGCCGGTTCCGGCATATTTTCGCCCATGACGAGATCGGTGGAGCGCTTATGCAGCACGGTAATCCGATCGGCAAAACCGTTTTTATGGACAATCTGGCACGCTGTGTCGGCCAGGGGGCCCACCGCTTCGCAGGCAATGATCTGTGCCGCGCCGGCGCGGGCCGCCATCATGGCGAGAAGCCCGGTTCCGGTGCCGATATCGAGCACGCGGGTTTCCGGTGTCACGGCACGGCTGATGGCCTGATCGAAGGCGTTGTTGCGCGTCTCATCGTTGAGCATGGCCGCATGCCAGGCCGGGATCTGGGTGCCGATGGCGGTATCGAGGGCGTTCTGCGCGGTGGCGCTGTCCGGGGCCATGGCGAGCGCCCGGCGGTAGGCGACAATCGCCGCATCCATCATGCTGGCATCGCGGTATTCATCGCCCAGCGCCAAATGTGCCTCGACCAGGTTGGGTTGCAGCAGGGTCGCGCGCTCCAAATCGGCGAGGGCGGCGGTGACGTCCCCGGCCGCTGAAAAAGCCTGGCCGCGCCGCAGATGGGCATGGCTCGCATGGGGCGCCAGCGCGATTGCCTGATCGAAGGCGTGTCGCGCCGCCACGGGTTTGCGCCAATCGAGATAGAGATCGCCGGCCAGACACAGGCTGTCATAGGGTGCCGCGCCCGAAGACACCATGGCCGCGAGGGCGGCTTCCGCCGCTTCGCGCCGGTTTTCGGCATCCAGCAGCAATGCCGACAGCAGATGGGCGATATCGGACAAGGCTGAGTCACCGAGGAGGGGCGCAAGTACATCGACCGCGTCCTTCCTGTCTCCTGTCTCCAGCCTGGATAACAGACCATCGACGACATCGCCGCCGGGCGCCCTCAATCGCCCCGCGGCCTCGATTGCTGCCCGCAGGGCCTGGATGTAGTGTTTTAGGCGGGTCATTGAGCGGCGTTGTTCCGGCTGACGGCATACAGGGCGACCGCGGCGGCGTTGGAGACATTGAGGCTGCTCAGGCCGCCGCCGCCGTCGATCCGCGCCAGTTCGTCACAGGCCTCGCGGGTAAGCCGGCGCAGCCCTGCCCCTTCCGAGCCCAGCACCACGACACGCTTTTCGGTATGCGGGATAGCGTCGATGGTCACCGGCGCCTCGGAATCGAGCCCAAGGCTCCAGAAACCGGCATTCTTGAGTGTGTCCAACGCGCGGACGATATTGACTGCCCGGACCAGAGGTACGGATTCGAGGGCACCCGAGGCAGCTTTGGCAAGCACACCGGTCGCTTCGGGGGCGTTGCGGTCCTGAACGATGACGGCCACGGCGCCGAATACCGCCGCCGATCGCAGCACAGCCCCGACATTGTGCGGATCCGTCACTTGGTCGAGGAGAACCACGAGGGCCGTGCCGGCCTCATCCGCCCGGTCGCAGATTTCTTCCACCGACAAGTCAGGCAGGGGAGCCGTTTGGGCGGCAATGCCCTGGTGCACCGCACCGGGCGGCAACAGATCGGAAATGTCGTCGCGGGTCAGCGATTCCGGCTCGATATCCTGGTTCCCCGGGACGGCAGGCAACTCTCCCGCATAAACCAGCCGGGTTACCCGCCGTTCGGGGTTGGCCAGCGCGGCCAGCACCGCATGGCGCCCGTAAAGCCATTGCGTCCGCATTTTTCCGCCCGCCTTGCCGGCCGGTTTTCTCCCCGAATGTCTATCCGCGTTTCTCTCTGCATTGCCGGGGGGCGGATGTGATCGTGATCGTTTCTTGTTGCCGCCTCGCATTCCATTGTTCTCCTTGCACTTTTTGGCGCCACCATCTATATAAAGGGCCATTCGATTAGCAACTGCAAATCCTCTGCGAACCGATTTTCCAAATTTTTTTGGTTGGGCAGGGTATTTGCCGTGTTTGGACGTTGACAAACTGAACCCTTTTCCCGTATCTCGCACGTTTGTTCTACCGCTCGCCTGTTTGGATCACGGAGGGGTGCCCGAGTGGCTAAAGGGGACGGGCTGTAAACCCGTTGGCGAAAGCCTACGTTGGTTCGAATCCAACCCCCTCCACCAACCATTTGGATGGGGCGGAGAACAGGAAGCGACTTGAGGCTGAAGTGACGGGTTATTTGGATACGCTGGGGCGGGACTGAGGAATGCGCGGGTGTAGCTCAATGGTAGAGCAGAAGCCTTCCAAGCTTACGACGAGGGTTCGATTCCCTTCACCCGCTCCAATCGGGTGCGCCGCGATTTGAGATTTGAGTGATGAGGCAGGTTGTCCGCTGTCGGGCGGGTTGAGTGTAAAAGGCGACAGGCCGGAGAAAAGGATTTAAGGACGATGGCGAAAGCTAAGTTTGAACGTACGAAGCCGCATTGCAACATCGGGACGATTGGTCACGTTGACCATGGCAAGACGTCTTTGACGGCAGCGATTACGAAGGTTTTGGCTGAGTCTGGGGGCGCCG
>JABJKO010000011.1 GCA_018660305.1 Rhodospirillaceae bacterium | reverse complement strand
GCCCATGCGCCGCGCCTTTTCCCACTGGATGGCGAGATGCTGGGTCGACACATCCGTCGCGCAGCCGATGCGGTCCGGCGCCTTGACCATGCCGCGATAGATGCCGAGGTTGTAGGCGCCGGTCTCGGGATCCCGCGTGACCCAGACGCCGGCGGTAATAAACGGTGCGGGATCGAAACCGGGGGTGGAAATCAGATGAGGAAAGCGGTCGACACCGCCCTCAAGATCCGGACCGGGTATGACGATCTCCTTGACCGGAGCATCCGCCGGGCTGATCTCGTTGGGCGGCAGATGATTGCCATGGGCGCTGGCCCATTTTTCCCGGATGCCGTCCGTATCGGTCCCCATGGCCGCGGCATAAACCGCGCGCGAACACCCCAGGGAGCCCAACAGCACGCTGCCGTCATAGTCGCGCCCGCGCGCGTCGGTGATGCTGCGAAACCAGAAGGCTTTGCGGTGTTCCTCGGCAAGGCCTCTGAACTGCAACCGCACAAGCGGCACCAGCTCGGTGTCTTTGCTGACGGTCTCGTCGATGACATGGAGAAGATCGCGGCGCGTCAGCTCATCGATATAGTCGCGCACATCCTGATACGGCATTGTCCCGTCCGTTTATTAAAGCGAAGCGGGGCGATCTTAATGGGGGCTATGGGGTGCGGCCACCCCAAAGGTGGCCTGATCCGCCAAACAGCGGTTAATCGGAGGGGATTAATCGACCGCGACTTCCGCCAATTGTTCGACGGGTTCCGCATCGGGGAAGGTGGGATAGAGACCCTGCGTGACACCAAGCTGCTGAATCAGCGCCAGTACACTGTCGATATGGGGTGTTTCCATGTCCACCATGCGGCCCATCTCCTGGACCACGGTGAGCAGGGCATCAACTTCCATGGCGCGGCCTTTTTCCAAATCCTGCAGCATGGATGTGCGATGCGGCCCCACTCCCGCCGCGCCGTTGATGCGCCGTTCCACGTCGACCCGGAAATGCACGCCCAGCCGGACGGCAACCCGTTGCGCTTCAACCATCATGGCGCGTGACAGGGCCCGGGTCCCAGGATCGGTCGCGATCACATCCAGCGTCGCACGGGTGAGCGCGCTAATGGGATTGAAGCAGAGATTGCCCCACAGCTTGAGCCAGATTTCGTTGCGAATATGGGGCAGAACCGGCGCCTTTAGTCCGGCTTCCACCATCGCCTCGCTGAGGTTTTCGGCGCGCTCGGTAAAAAGCCCGGAGGGTTCGCCGAGGGCGAATTTGTTGCCGTAATAATGCTTGATGACACCGGGTTTGGTGATCTCGGTCGCCGGATAGACAACGCACCCAATGGCCCGTTCCGGCCCTATGGCGTCCCACTGCCGGTCATTGGGATCGACACTGCCCAGCCTGAGATCGCGGTACTGGCTGTCCAGATTATAAAAATACCACCAGGGAATGCCGTTCTGGCAGGTCACGACAGCGGTATCGGGACCCAGCAGGGGCGCCACCTGTTCCGCCGATTCCCAACCCTGATGGGATTTGAGCGCAATAATCACGTAATCCTGCGGTCCGAGATCCGCCGGATTGTCGGTCGCCGTCAGTTTTGCGACATGCTCCTCGCCCTCGATCTGAAGCTTCAGGCCATTTTTCCTGATAGCCGCCAGATGGGGACCGCGGGCAATAAGAGACACCTCGAGCCCGGCCACTTGGGCGAGCTCAACCCCGAGATATCCGCCGATCGCACCGGCGCCATAAATGCATATTTTCATGGGGCCGCAGTGTAAATAACAACCGTAAGACAAGGATTAACGGGAACGCTCAGGAAGTGTTTTTTCCCGGTTTGACGGGGTTTCGGGCCGTATCTGAAGGCGGGCCAGCGTATAGGAGCTGGAAAATATGATGAGCGACCCGATCCAGGTCCAGATATCCCCTACTTCCGCGAACAGCAGGAACGCCGCCAGGGCCGCCATGGGAAGACGCAGAAAATCGAATGGCAGGACAGCGCTGGCATCGGCCAGAGACAGGGCGCGGGCAAAAGAATAAACCGACAGCGTGCCAGCCAGCCCAATGGCGAGCATGCGCAGCAAATCCGGCCAGTCCGGATTTATCCAGAAGAACAGCGCCGGAATCAGGGACAGCGGCAGCATCAGGAGATTGAAAAAGACCACCGCCTGGGTCGGCGTATCGGTGGTCATCAGCCTTTTTACGCAAATATTCGCGCAGGCATAGGTCATGGCCGACAACAGCACCGCCAGGGTGGCAACGCTGATCTCCGTAAAACCCGGCCGGACGATTACCAGCAGCCCCACCAACCCAAACAAAACCGCACGCCAGCGGCCTCTCCCGACCGCTTCCTTCAGGACCAGTGCGGCCATGATCACCACGAAGAGCGGTTGGGTGAAGCTTAGCGCGGTGACGTCGGGAAGCGGCAGACGGCTGACGCCAAAAAACAATCCGAGTACGCCAAGATAGGCGAACAATGCGCGCAGACAGTGAAGCCCTAACCGGTTAGTCCGGAGAACGGCGCCGCCCCCCATCAACGCAGGCGGCAACAAAATCGAGATCGCCACAATATTGCGCGCGAACAGCAGCTGAAAGGCCGAGTAATCGGCCGACAATTCGCGCACGAGCACGGTCATGGCTGTCCAGCAGGCGCCGCCGCAGACCATCCACGCCATCCCGCGCAAATTGTCGGATGTGTCCCTTAAGGGTTTTGGGGAAAGCGGGATAGCGGAGATTCCAGGTGCAGTGAATAATAGTGCATTGAACGCTCTCTAACCCACACGGGCAACCGGTGACAGTAATCCCTCTCCCCTGCAGCGCAAATGGACGCTGGCGCGTAAGCCTTTATACTCCGTGCCCATGAGCAAGGGGGACCATTCATGACAACAATGCAGCTTCGCGTGAACGGCGAAATTCACGACATCGACGCCGATCCGGCCATGCCGCTGATCTTCGCGCTGCGCAATCATCTCGGCCTCGTCGGCGCCAAGCTGGGCTGCAGCCTGGAACAATGCGGCGCCTGCGCCGTGCTGGTGGATGGCGAACCGGTACTGAGCTGCGTGCGTGCGGTCTCGGAGTTCGAAAACACCGACATCACGACCATCGAAGGGCTGGTCGACGGCGATCGGCCCAGCGCAATCCAGCAGGCGTTCATTGAGGAAGGCGCCGCCCAGTGCGGCTATTGCACAAGCGGTATCGTCATCGCCGCCACCGCGCTCCTCGACAATAACAAACAACCGGACAGGGCCGACATCGCCGAAGCGCTCAAGGATCATCTGTGCCGGT
>JABJKO010000012.1 GCA_018660305.1 Rhodospirillaceae bacterium | reverse complement strand
TGACCGCGCGAGTGTAATCTTTTCGCGCATTATCAAAAAGCCTTGATCGTTCCCTATTCGCATGGACCGGCTGAAGGCTGCGACCTAGCATGAAGTCATGGGAAGCCGGAGAACGATGTTTCTGTTTTTAGGCCTGTTGGGCCTGTCTCCTGCCACCGCGGCGATGGATCTGATCGCCATCCCCGGCGGCAGCTTTGTCATGGGAGATACCAAGGGCGATGCCAACGAGGCCCCCAAACCCGTGACGGTGGCGCCGTTCCGCCTGATGCGCACCGAGGTTACCAACAACGCCTTCGCCGCCTTTGTCACCGCAACCGGCCATCGCACCGATGCCGAGCGCAAGGGATGGGGCTGGGTATGGCCGGCGGGACGCTGGCTGGAGCGCAACGGCGCCGACTGGCGCCATCCCCACGGGCCGGACGATTCAATCAAAGACCGCGGCGACCACCCGGTTGTGCAGGTGTCGGCCCGCGACGCGACGGCCTATTGCGCCTGGCGCGGGCTGCGTCTGCCCACCGAAGCGGAATGGGAGTTCGCCGCCCGCGGCACCGATGGCAGGCGCTATCCGTGGGGCAACGAGGCGCCGACCCAGACAGCGCCCTTCCGGGCGAACTTCGGCAGCGTCGCTTGCTGCGGCAATGACGGGGCGGATGGCTACGTCAAAACCGCACCCGTCGGCCGGTTTCCGGCAGGGGTTTCGCCCTACGGCATACAGGATATGGCCGGCAATGTGTGGGAGCTGACGTCGGATATGTTCCCCGACCGGCCCTGGGAGGTGGCCATCCGGGGCGGCGGCTGGGGCAACAATCCCTATTGCCTGCGGGTCAGCTACCGCCACGGCAACCGCCCCCATTTCAGCCTCGACATGGTCGGCTTCCGCTGCGCCGGGGAGGGGGGGGTGAGGGCCAGCTCAATCCCAGCCGGAACTTTTTGAGCTGTTCACTGAAACCGGGCAAGACCTAACGACCCACAAGAGACATTTTCGCTCCAGGCTTCAACGCAGTACACTCGCCACATGTTGAGCAACAATTGAGGGAGTATGCGGCATGAAGACCCTGGGATTCATCGGCACCGGTGGCATGGGCAGCGGTATGGCGGCCAATTTGATCAAGGCGGGCTACCGCCTGGTGGTAAACGATCTCAATCGCGCGCAGGCCAAGGGACTGGAGGACCAGGGCGCAGAGTTCGCGGACTCCCCCAAAGCCGTCGCCGAATCGTGTGACCTCGTGCTCTCGATGCTGCCGAATAACGATGCCGTCAAGGCTGTCGGTCTCCGCAAGGGTGGCCTCGCCGAGGCGACCAGTGGCGCGAAAGTTTGGATCGATTTCAGCAGCATCGACAAAGCGACCATCGTCGGCGTCAGCGAGGAGCTCAAACAAACGGGCTGGACAATCGTCGATGCCGGTGCCGGCGGTGTGGAGGAGGTGGCGGCGGCCGGGAACCTGGCGCTGTGGCTTTCGGGCTCCAAGGCCTTGTTCGACGAGTATCAGCCCATATTCGAGCCCATGGCAAAATCTATCCTTCATGTCGGGGAACTCGGCAACGCCAAGCTCGTCAAGAACGCCATGGCGATGCTGGCCGCTGTACAGCACATGAGCCTCATCGAGGTCTGCTCCTGGCTCGGCAAGGGCGGTCTGGACGAGGGCACATTCCAGAAAATTATGGAGAGCTCTCAGCAGGATTGTGTGGCAACCCGGAACATCATGGGAAAAGTAGTGAGTGGTGACTACAAGCCGCGCAAGTCGTGGATGCCAAAGGACGTGGGCTTCGGGCTGGATATGGCGCGCGAGATGGAAGTCCCCATGCCGTTTGTCAGCCTCGCCTCCCAGATGTTCGCCATCGCACAGGCGACGGGCCAGGACGGTTTTGAAGCGACGGGTATCGCCTGCAACGTCTACGGCGTGATTAACGGGAAGAAATCTTAGCCGGGCTGGGACCTTCTTTCCCTCATCACCCCCCTATGCCTTCGCCCCGGCAAACGCCGCCTTGGGGGCATCGGGGTCGGGGGGGCCGGTAGCTCCAGGCGGGAAATCTTGGTATAAATTTTCCGGTTCGGGATCAGGGAGGCAGTGACATTCTCACTCTTTATGACTTCGGCAACTCAGTGTGCTGTCAGAAGGTCCGCATCACGCTCTGTGAAAAGGGGCAGGACTGGGAAGCAGTCTCGGTCGATTTGTTCAAGGGCGAGCAGTACGACCCCAATTACCTCAAGATGAACCCCAAGGGTGTGGTGCCGACCCTTGTCCATGACGGCCGGGCGGTCACCGAATCCACCCTGATCTGCGAATATATCGACAGTGTTTTTCCCGATCCGCCGCTGGCGCCCTCCGACCCCTTGCTGCGCAGCCGCATGCAGTTCTGGAGCAAGCTGGTTGACGAGGGACTGTTCGAAGGCGTCGCCGCGATCAGCTTTTCGGCCATGTTCCGCGAGCGCATGAAAAACGCGCCGGAGGAAATACGCCAGGCCCGGTTCCGGAACATCGGCGACCCGCGCCGCCGCGACCGCATGAAATCAACCCTTGAGCACGGAATCCACTCGCCCTATGTGCTGCACGCTATCTACGTCTACGAAAAGGCGTTCAAACTCCTCGAGGAAACCCTGGCCGAGGGTGGGCCGTGGATCCTCGGCGACAATCCGACCCTCGCCGACATCGCCCTGATGCCGTTCACCGCCCGGCTCGACTATCTCGGCCTGATCGATATCTGGCTCACAGACCGTCCGCGCGTCCGCGACTGGTGGGCGATGGCGAAGGAATGGCCGAGCTACCAGCGCGGCCTCGCCGATCTGGTCACCGACGCCGAAATCGCCGAGATGCACGCGCACGGGCCGAAATTAACCGATGACATCACCGGGCTTCTGGGCAGCCTGCGGGACGGCAGCTGGAACAGCTGATCTTGATGCACGCGGGGAGGCAGGGAGCGTCCCGCGAACAACGATCCAGCGCCTAGAGCCCTATCCATCAAGTCGCAACCAATTTGACCGCCAGGTCTGCTTTTACTCGCTTTATGTCCGGCGTTGAGTGATGAGCAGACGTCAAAACACCGCTGGTTCACTTCCGCTTTTGACCCAAGTCGGACATTAGCATCAGTATGGCGGATGACCATTATCAGGCATCATGCCGGTTCGGGATTCCAAATTATTCAGAACTCCTGGATAATTCGCTGAATGACTTGGAGCCGAACTCGACCTAATCAACCATCTCAGCAATCCGTTTGTGAACCGCGATCAGAAACTTGTCGGCACGGCCGGGGATATCGATGGGATCGCCAAACCGCAACTTGTTGTGCTGCTGCGCCTCGACCATGGGGATGTCTTCCTCCCCGATGACCGTTTCCTGCTCGCGACGCACGTCTTCATCACTGGGATAGCCGCTTTCAAGCGCATAATCCCGGGTCCATCCGAAATGGTAGTGGCAGGTGGTTTCGGTTTCGGGCGTCATGATGTGATCATGATTGATGGTGATTCTGTTCTCATTATTTTCCATCACGAGTTCGATATTGACGGTGTTGGGCGGCGTCCATTTCTGACGGTGGGTGCGGGTCACCCTCTGGGTGAACCCGCCCCAAGCAGCGGCCATCGGGCTCAGATTTACGTTCCTAAGCGTGCGGATGCAGCGAACGGTGTCGCCCTCATTCCAGGTTTCCATTTCCTGCTGAATTTCATCGGTCTCCCCCTTCTTGCCGGCCTGCGAGCCGAAGCTCGCGGCATGAAGGAAATCCGAATGCGATACGTCGAGCAAATTATCCGCCATCAGCTGATAGTTCGCCTTAACGTAAAAGCGAGACAGAACCGCGGAATGATCATCGGACTCCAGCCACGGCATCGGCGGTATCAGATTTTGGTCCGCCTTGGCAGGATCGCCCATCCATATCCATACGAAGCCTCCCTCTTCGGCAAGCGGGTAGTTTTTCACCCGGGCGTTTTCCGATTGTGTGTCCTGATGTGGTACGTGGGTACAACGACCGCTGCCATCCATCGTCCAGCCGTGATAGATGCACATGATCTCGTCGCCCACGACCTTGCCCATGGACAGCGGTGCCTGACGGTGTGGACAGCGGTTTTCAAGAGCAACCAGAAATCCGGACGTAACGGTTCGAAACAGGACAATGGGCTCATTACAGATAATGCGCTCGAAAGGCTGAGTTGAGACCTCCGAGCTAAGGGCGGCGCAATACCAAACATCGTTTGGAAACATCACTACGGTCTCCGGCCAGTTGGGGATCAAACTGTTGCGATCTCATCATGATTGTCCCTTGATATCAACGCGGGGATATCAACGCGGGAGTAACTCCTGCGCAGTTGCTGTTCGGGCTGGTTCCATTTACCGTTTCGCATGATAAGGATTATCGTGCCTTACGAGGGACCCTCAAGAATAACACTCACTGTGAAAGGTGGCGGCCATGCTTGAGCTCTATCACAACACCATGTCGTCCTGTGCCCAGAAAGTGCGCGTCGCCCTGGCCGAGAAGGGTCTGGAGTGGAAAAGCCACCACCTCAATCTGCGGGCCGGCGACCAGCAGGAACCGGATTATCTCAAACTCAATCCGAAGGGGGTCGTCCCAACCCTGATCGATGGCGATCTGGTGATATGCGAATCCAACGTGATTCTTGAGTATCTCGATGACGCTTATCCCGATCCGCCGCTGCGGCCAGCCGACCACTTTGGCAAGGCGCAGGTCCGGTTGTGGAACCAGCGTCTGGCAGAAGGCCATCATGATATCGCCACGGCGACGCTGAGCATGGGGATCGCTTTCCGGCACCAGTATCTCGCCAAAGGGGAACCCGAATGCGGCGAGTTGATCGAAAAAGTTCCCGATCCGGTCAAGCGCGAGCGGCGTCGCGACGTGATCTATAATGGCACCGCCGCGCGGGAATTCGGCCTTGCCGTTACCATGTGGATCGGCCTCCTGAACGATATGGAAGCGGCGCTGAACCACCATGACTGGCTTGTCGGTGACGCCTATACCATCACTGATGCCGCCTATACGCCATATCTGACCCGGCTCGATCATCTGCATGTTCTCGGTTTCATCAGCGACAAGCCCCGGCTCACTGACTGGTACAACCGCATCAAGGCGCGCCCAAGCTACACAGCCGGGATTACCGATTGGCTCGATGAGGGTTATTTGGCGCTGATGGCCGAAAAGGGCGATGAAGCCTGGCCAGAAGTCGAAGAGATGATCAGAAAAGCGGTTTGACACGCAATCCCCGGTGGCTCCCCTTTCCGACTTGATTGACGTTCGGGAACAATCGACCCTGCCGTTGCAGGAAACCCAAGGTATGGAGCGCAACCGCGCTCCCTATGGATGCACGGAATTTCACTAATAACGCCCAGCATCGCAGAAGAACCTGTCCACTGCAGTGCAGCGGCGATGCGCTTTGTCGCGGTCCATTGAGGCCATTGCTTTGTGCCCGATTCTGATCCAAGAATATCCTTACTGATTATAATTCCGGCGAGTTTCCGACTGTTCGATTAATGAGTATTGATGCTCTCAAACAAGCGGCCCATCAAAACCCCCAGGATGCGCAAATTCATCGGGAACTGGGGCGCGCTCTGTTTTCTTCCGGGCATCATGACGAGGCGCTGCGTGCCTTGGAGTACGCCGCCGGGCTGGCCCCGGGTGACGCACTCATTCACAACGATTTGGGTGCCATATACAACCAATTGGGCCGCATTGGTGACGCCGTCAACGCCTTCAAAAAAGCGATAGAGCGGAAGCCCGATCTCTCCAGCGCCAACTACAATCTCGGGATGCTTCTAGCCATTCAGAATCGGTTTGCCGCTTCCCTGCCCTATCTCGAAGCGGCTATGAGGCAGAATCCCAGCGATTTTGAAATCAGGTACCTCTATTACGCCACGTTGAGCAACCTCGTTCCGCCGTGGCATTTCCCCATGGTGCATGACCAATTGCGCAACGAGGCCTATCGCGACGCCATCAGGGCGCGTGTGACCGACGGCATGTCGGTCCTGGAAATCGGCACCGGGACCGGATTGCTGGCGATGTTGGCAGTGGAAGCCGGCGCCGGGCACGTCACCACCTGCGAAGATGTCCCAGAGATCGCCGAAAGGGCGCGCCAAATCATCGCACGGAACGGCTTTCAGGACCGCATAACGGTCCTCAACAAAAACTCGCGGAACCTGAAAGTGGGAACAGATCTTCCCGAGAAGGCCGACATTCTGATTTCCGAAATTCTCGGCGCCGCGTTCCTGGGCGAACAAGTGCAGACATCGATCGCTCACGCTCGGCAGGAGCTTCTGAAACCGGGCGCGCCAATGATCCCGCTGGGCGGCGCAACCATGGCCGGAATCATCGATATCGCCGGCATTGAATCCATCGTCGACGCCGGCACCGATGTCATGGGGTTCGATTTGTCGCCCTTCAACGATCTGGCGCCGGTCAAGCTGGAACTCACCTCCAAACTTAATCCTGTCCTGCTAACCGACGCACAACCCGCCTATAGCTATGAACTGGACGGCGCCATAGACCTGCCGGCGGAAAGACCGATTGATTTCAAAGTTGTCCGCGACGGCACGGCGATCGGCACCGCCATCTGGATGAAAATTCGTCTGACCGACGACATTGTCCTTGAAAACGCCCCGCCGCACGGGCTCCAGATGCACTGGCCGATTCATGCCTATCGTTTCAAGGAACCGAGGGACGTCCGCGAGGGTCAGACCATCTCACTCCTGGCCGGCACCAGCGGCAACTCAGTCTGGGTCCACGACTAGAAGCTTATTCCAAAGCTATGAATGTCGCCTATTGGCTACAAACGGACGTGAACGGCAATTCGGATTTGAGTCCGCTGTTGTGGCTAACGCAGACGAAACTAAATTATCCCACAGGGGGATTTTCGGGCTTATTAGTAAGATGTCTCCGACGGAATTTTCCCGGACTTACGCCGCGCCACTGGCGCGACGGTTCCGGAAAAAGGGTGCGGACGGCGGGACTCGAACCCGCAAGCCTGTTAAGCAGCCGATTTTAAGTCAGTACGGCTTGTCGCCCATCACCGCGACCCGTTCCATCCGCCGGCGGTTGGGGTAGTAATCGTTGGCCGCGTAATGCTGGGTCGAGGCGTTGTCCCACAGGACCATGGTGCCGGGCTTCCAGCGCAGCCGGAACTGGTATTCGGGGACATGGGTTTGTTCGAACAGAAGCTTTAGCAACGCGTCGCTTTCCTGCTCCGTAAGCTCATTGATCCGCAGGGTGAAATGCGGATTGACGAACAGGGCCTTCCTGCCACTCTCCGGATTGGTGCGCACCATCGGGTGGGTCGGGTTGGGATAAAGCTGCTCCATGTTGCGCAGCTTTTCGCGATCCTGGTCGCTGTCACCATAGAGCGCGCGAAAAGGCTTGAAATCATGGGTTGCTGTGAGCCCATGGATCATGGTCTTGAGCGGGGCACTCAACCCGTCATAGGCGGCACACATATCGGCCCACAGGGTATCGCCGCCAACCTTGGGAAGTTCCAGGCAGCGCAGGATGGAATATCTGGTCGGGCAATCGCGAAACGTGGTGTCCGAATGCCAGGTATCGGTGGACAGCACCGGATTGTCCTTGTGGTTGTCGAGCACCACGATTTCCGGAAACTCACCATCGGGCATAAACGGATGCACTTCGAGCTCACCGAATAGCCGGCCGAAGGCGACTTGCTGGGCCGGGGAAATGTGCTGGTCCCGCGCATAGATCACCTTGTGCTCGATCAACGCGCCCTTGAGGGAAGAGGCGGTTTCCTGATCGACCTGCTGCGTGAGATCGAGTCCATGAATCTCCGCCCCGATGGTCGGGCCAATGGGTTCGATCTCAAAGGAGACAGACATTAGCAGCGCCTTTTCTATGGCCGGTATTTATGCGGAAAAGCCTAAAGCAAGGGGGACGGCGCGGCAAGAATTGAGCTTCTGGGCGGGTCCCCCGTTAAGCCTTCACCCCGGCAAACGCCGCCTTGGAATTCCGGATTTAGACGGTTTGAGTCTTGCAGTCCTCAAGGCAATTTACTCCGACAATGCCTTCCTGCAAGATGGTCAAAATTAGGATGAAATCGGATGGCTGCGATTGAATTTCCGAAACCGCCCGTGGACCCGTCACATGATCCGCTGTGGCATCGGATCGAGGCTTACGATTTCGACAAGCTGGGTGGGGCCTATCTCTTCTCAAGTCGTCTGGCGACTGAAAATGGCTGGACATCCAATTATACCGGGCGGGTCATCGAAGAATACAAACGCTTCTGCTACCTGTCCGTCAGGGCGGGGCACGCTGTGGTGCCATCCGATCAGATCGACCAGGTGTGGCATCTGCATCTTAGATTTACACGGGAATATCGGGACGCGTTCTGTGCTGAGGTGTTAGGCACTGATCTTCATCACAGCCCGGCAAGTAATGGAGACGCCGAAGAATTTGAGCATCATCGCGATTTATACATGGATACGCTAAAAGTCTATGAAGGCCTGTCCGGGGAGCGGCCACCGGCCGATATCTGGCCAAGTCCAGAGACGCAATTCGGCAACAGTTCGGCAATGCGCCGGGTTAACACCGCTGATTTCATTATCGTTCGCAGACCGCCCAGGGGGCTGTTATGGGCCCTCCAGATAGCCCTGGTCATTGCGACGCTATTTGCACTGTGGGAAGGCGAATACAACATTGCCCTGGCGGTCGGTTTTGTCACGGTGGCGCTTGGCGTTTATCGTGAGAGGACCGACAACAAATGGAAAATCAAACCCTGGCGCGACGGTGACGACGGTGGTGTTGGCACCGGAGGATGCAGCAGCCGGGGCATCTGACACCTCCTGGCGCTCTTTGGGCCTATTCTTTAGGTGTCCACTAAACTCGGGGCAAAATCACTTAAGCCTTCGCCCCGGCAAACGCCGCCTTGGGGGCGTCGGGGTCGAGGGGCCAGCGGGGGCGGGGGGCGAAATCCATGCCGTCGGTGAGGCCGAGCTGCAACCGTTCGATGCCGGCCCAGGCGATCATGGCGCCATTGTCCGTACAGAGCCGCAGGGGCGGCGCGACGAAACGCAAACCCTCCGCCGCGGTTAAATCCTGCAGGGTCTGGCGCAAGTGACTATTGGCGGCGACGCCGCCGGCGACCACCAGGGTGTTACCGGTGGGATAGGAGTCGCGGAAGGCCTCGATGGCGTGGCCGACCCGGTCGGCGATCACATCGCCCACCGCCGCCTGAAAGGACGCGCAGATATGGGCCGCATCGCTATGGGTCACCGGGCCCGGCGGCAGTTTTTCGATGGTGTGGCGTACGGCCGTTTTGAGCCCGGAAAAGGAAAAATCCGACCCGGCGCGGCCTTTCATGGGCCGTGGCAGGGCGAACCGGCTGGCATCGCCATCCTTTGCCGCCGCCTCGATGGCCGGACCTCCCGGATAGCCCAGCCCCAGCATCTTGGCTGTCTTGTCAAAGGCCTCGCCCACCGCATCGTCGATGGTGGTCCCAAAGCGTTTGTACTGCCCGACCCCTTCGACGGCCAGAATCTGGGTATGGCCGCCCGACACCAGCAGCAGCAGATAGGGAAACGCGACGTCATCGGTCAGCCGCGCGGTCAGCGCGTGGCCTTCAAGATGATTGACCGCCAGAAACGGCAGATCGCGGGCGGCGGCGATGGCCTTGCCGGTCATGATTCCGACGATCACCCCGCCGATCAGACCCGGCCCGCCGGTGGCGGCGACACCATCCAGTTCGGCAAAACCAATGCCCGCCTGACCCATGGCCTCGGCAATGACCGCATCGAGGACTTCCACATGGGCGCGGGCGGCGATCTCGGGGACGATGCCGCCATAGGGCGCATGTTCCTCGAGCTGCGCCCGGACCACGTCGGAAAGAATCTCCCGCTCATCGGTCACCACGGCGGCGGCGGTTTCGTCGCAGCTGGATTCTATGCCAAGGATCATCATGATCGGCCAGTCATAGCCCTTTCGGGAACCGGTGGAAATAACCTTGGAGTAAGCCCCTTTCGCAAATCAGCGCCGCGCGGTAAAGCTTGGCCATGGACACGCCCGTTCGCATCGCCACCCGCGGCAGCCCGCTGGCGCTGGCCCAGGCCCATGAGACACGGGACCGGCTGGCCGCGTCCCATCCGGCGCTGGCCGCCGACGGCGCCATCGAAATACAGACCTACCGGACCACCGGCGACCGGCAGCAATCTGGGCCGCTGACCGAGCTTGGCGGCAAGGGGCTATTCACCAAGGAAATCGAGGAAGCGCTGCTGGCGGGCGAGGCTCAGATCGCCGTGCATTCCATGAAGGACATGCCGACGGAGCTGCCGGACGGGCTGATCATGGCCGCCTATCTGCCGCGCGAAGATCCCCGCGACGCGCTGATCGCCCATAGCGCAGGCTCGCTGGATCTGTTGCCACAGGGCGCCACTGTGGGCACCGCGTCGCTGCGGCGGCGGGCGATCCTGCTGAGCGCCCGGCCGGATCTTCGGATCACGACCCTGCGCGGCAATGTGGAAACCCGTCTACGCAAGGTCGAAGACGGCGAACTGGATGCCACCATCCTGGCCGCCGCCGGGCTGAAGCGGCTCGGCCTGATGGACCGTGCCCGCTGCGCCATCGATATCGACCATATGCTCCCCGCGATCTGCCAGGGCGCCATCGGGATCGAGTGCCGGGAAGACGATGAGGCGACACAGGAGCTGCTGCGCGCCATCCACCATGAAGAGACCGGGCACCGGGTGGCGGCGGAACGGGCGTTTCTCGCCGCGCTGGACGGATCATGCCGGACTCCCATTGGCGGTCTCGCCACCCTGACCGGCGGCAATTTGTCCCTGCGCGGCCTCATCGTGCGGACGGACGGCAGCGAGACCATCGCGGCCCAGGAAGACGGGCCGGTTTCGGAGGCCGAAAGCCTGGGCAGGGATTTGGGGGAGACCCTGAAATCCCGGGCGGGCCCGGGCTTTTTCGACGATCTGTCCTGACGGTCGCCGGGGAAATTGTGTCCATGCATGTCATGCTCACCCGGCCCCGGTCCGACAGCGAAAAGCTGGCCACGCAGTTGCGGGCCGGCGGCGATAACGTCCATGTGGAACCCATGCTGGAGATCGTCGCCACCGGCGCCTCCCTGTCGCTGGACGGACTCCAGGCCATTCTCGTGACCAGCGCCAACGGCGTACGCTGTCTGGCCGAGGCGACCGGCCAGCGCCATATGCCGCTCTATGCCGTCGGCGATGCGACGGCGCGCCGCGCGGAAGAAGCCGGTTTTGTCTCCGTGGAAAGCGCGCAAGGCGACGCACGGACGCTGGCCGCTTTGGTGGCCTCGCGGCTCGATCCGGCGGCCGGCACCCTGCTTCACGTGCGCGGTGAAGACGGTACCGGCGATCTTTCAGCCACACTGGAAGCAAAGGGTTTCACCGTCACATCCGCTATTCTGTACAAGGCGGTGACCGCAACCGGCCTTTCAGCAGCGGGGCGCGATTACATGGCGGCGGAAAAATGCGACACTATCCTGTTTTTCTCTCCCCGAACGGCGAGAACCTTTGTAAGTTTGATCCATGAGGCTGGCCTCCAGGATCGTTGCGCACGGATAACCGCGATCTGTCTGTCCAGGGCGGTGGCCGACGAAGCGGCGCCGCTCCCCTGGGCCGACGTGCGCATTGCTGCAACGCCGGACCAGACTGCCATGATTCAGGCATATGACGTGCTGAAGCTGACCAAGGATACCGAGCAATCGTGACCGACAAAGACGACAAGAAGCCCTCCCCCTCGACCCTGGAAAAGGCTGTGGAGAAGGGCAGCAACGACAGCAAGGGAAGTGCCGCCGCCGACAAACCGGCGTCGCGCGCCACCGCCGCCGCGGCGCCAAAATCCGAAACACCGAAACAAGCCGCCCCGAAAAAGCCCCGAAATGTGGGTCGAAGCGCGGCTCGCATGGCGGTGGGCGTGCTTGTGCTTCTGGTTGTTCTGGCGGGGTCCTATATCTCCTGGCCGCTCTGGGGATCGGCCATGCCGGGCTGGCTGCAGACCTCTCTGGCACCGGTGATGGAAGCCGGACGCCGCGAAGGGCTTGATGAAAGCCTGCGGTCTTTCTCCGATAAGATCGCCACTCTGGATACCAGTATCGTCGCCATCAAATCCGATCTGGAGGCGCGGCCGCGCTATGACCCGGCGCGGTTTCTCGCCGCCGACGAGGCCGTCGCCAAAAGCGCCCGGCGCATAAAAGTGCTGGAGGAGGAAATGGTGGTCCTGCGTCACGGACTGGCCGGCGCCAGCCGGTCCGACGCGCTCTCCGCCCTGGAAAAACGGCTGTCGGACACCGAGGCCCGGCTCATCGATCTCGCCGCCCGGCCATCCGGCCCGACAACTGGCAATGCGGGCGGCAATGCGGGCGGCGGCGCGAAGGCGCTGGACGCCCTGCGCTCTCAGGCCACGTTGCGCATGTCCGCCCTGGAAAAAGACAATGTGGCGCTGCGAAATGTGGTCGCCGCCCTCGACCGGCGGCTCGGCGCCATTGAGAAACGCCCGGTCATCATGCCGGGTAGTTCCCATGGCAACGCCCTGGTACTGGCGGTGGGACAATTGCGCGAAGCCGCCCGTGGTCCGGCCCGCTTCGATTCCGCGCTTACCGCGGTATCGGCGCTGGCCGGTAAGGAGACCGGGTTCCAGGACTCCATCGGGCTGCTCAAACGCCATGCGGAAAAGGGCGTGGCCGATCTCACCGAACTGCGGCTTGATTTCGACCGCATTGCCGGCAGCATCGCCCACGAGGCCTTTGTGCCCAAGGGCGAAGGATGGGTGGACAAGACCCTGCGCGGCCTCGCCCGAATGGTCAATATTCGCCGCACCGGCGGCGACGCCGCCAAGCGCGACGACGAAAACGGCCGCGTGGCCCGGGCCGAGCTGCGTCTGGCCGCCGGCGACCTTGCCGGGGCGGTAAAGGTCCTTGAGGGGCTCACGGGAACCGCCACCGACATCGCCGCGCCGTGGCTGCGCCATGCCCGCGCCCGCATCGCCGTCGATGCCGCCATCCGGTCCCTGTTCGCGGAGGCCCTGCGCCAGACCAGCGATAAAGGCACGCCCGGCGGATGATCAAAACTCTTCTATTTGTGGCCCTCGCGACCCTGGTTGTCGCCGGGTCGCTCTGGCTGGCGGAATATCCCGGCGATGTTCAACTCTCCGCCGGCAGTCTGCAAATCGACGTGCCGCTGCCGATCTTTGCCCTTTGCCTTCTCCTGTTCGCGGTGATCGCGGCGCTGCTCTATCGGATGTGGCGGGGTCTGCGGGGGGCGCCCAGGGGAACCCGCGCCTATTTCACCCGGCGCAATCGGGAAAAGGGCTACCGGGCGCTGACCCAGGGGATGGTGGCGGTGGCGGCGGGCGATGCCGGTGAAGCGTCACGTCAGGCCCGCAAGGCGGACAGCCTGTTGAAGGAGCCGCCGCTGACCATGCTGCTGTCGGCCCAGGCGGCCCAGCTCGACGGCGACGACGAAGCCGCGAAACGCTACTTCACCGCCATGCTGGAGCGCGAGGAGACCGCCTTCCTCGGGCTGCGCGGGCTGCTCATGCAGGCGCAGCGCGACGGCCATCACGGCGAGGCGCTGACCCTGGCCCACCGCGCCCGGGCGCTGCGCCCCAAGACGCCCTGGGTGCTGACCACACTGCTCGAATTGCAGATCGAGGGGCACCATTGGCGCGAGGCGCTCAATACCCTCGATGAGGCGGTGCGCCGCAAGGCCATCGATGCCGACAAGGCCGGCCACGACAAGGCGGTGCTGCTGCTCGCCTGCAGCCAGGTGGCCGACGACGCAAAGGACGCGGACGAGGCGCTCTCGTTCGCCCGCAAGGCCCATGCCCAGAAGCCGGATTTCCTGCCCGCCACGCTGCGCTTTGCCGCTCTGTCGGCGGCCAGCGGCAAGAAGCGCCAGGCCACCAAAATCATCGAAGAGGGCTGGGCAAAGACGCCCCATGGCGCGCTGGCCACCCTTTACGGCGCGCTCGATGACAGCGCCGATCCGCTCAAACGGGTCAAGCGGCTGGAAAAGCTGGCTGCGCTAAACGCCGATCACCCGGAAAGCCATATGGCGCTGGCCGAGGCCCTGATGGCGGCAAAGATCTGGGGCGCCGCCCGGGCCCATCTGGAAAAGGCCGGCGGCGAGACACCGCCGGCGCGGGTCTGCAAGCTCATGGCCCAGCTTGAGGAGGGCGAACACGGCAATATGGACAGCGCCCGGTCCTGGCTGCTGCGCGCCACCCTGTCGGCGCCCGACCCCACCTGGATCTGCGGCGGCTGCGGTGCCGCATCGCGGGACTGGACCCCGACCTGCGCCCGCTGCGACGCGCTGGGCACGCTCCAGTGGCGCATCCCGGAGCGCGCCCTCATCCTCGAGGATTACAGCCAGGCGCCGGCCAGCTTCCTGCCGCCGCCAACGGTGGCGACCGACGCCCCGAGCGATATGGTGCCCCTCGACGCCATTTTGCCGCCACCCCCCGATATCAAGGGCAGTGACGCGCCGGACGACAAGCCGGACGACAAACGGGCGGACGACGCCCCCACCTCAGCACAGCGTTGACGGCGGGACCGCAGCCGGAGTAAGTAGCCGGTAACCAGAGCGTGTCAGACTATCTGGTCCGTGCCGCCTTAGCTCAGTTGGTAGAGCATCGCATTCGTAATGCGGGGGTCGCGTGTTCGAGTCACGCAGGCGGCACCATTTTCCTCTTAATCGCTGGACCTGACCTCGGGCGCAGGGTCCGGCTTCGCCCAGCGCGGCGGCACTCTATTCCGATATGGATGTCCGCTTTTCCCTCAGGAACCGACGTGGTGCTAAATGTTGGGTTTGATCAGGATCTGACCCATCTCGGATATCCTACAAAACAAACCGCGGTTCGGGGTTGGGGGTGGGGACTGGCTCTTGTCGCGACATACTGTCCCGGCGCGCTTTTGGCACTAGGGGCTGCAGCAAGAAATTAGTTAGGCTATGGACATAAGTAATTTGCCGGATGCCAATCGCGGTGGCGGACCGATACGATGTGTCGCATACCGGGCAAAAGCACACTGGGCAAAAGCGCGGCGGAATCGGGGTCGAGACTATGGAGATATGCGCGCCGCGGGAACCGGAATAATTGGCTTGAGGCTGTCTTGGTGAGGTGGCCTTGCGATTCAGCTTATTCGATCGTTGTCAGGAGGAATTAGCTAAATGACGTACGACAGCATCACGGTAATGCAATCGAGTCCGCATGTCGGGGCGG
>JABJKO010000104.1 GCA_018660305.1 Rhodospirillaceae bacterium | reverse complement strand
CGCTGTTGATGCAGCGGCCCGCTTCGTTTAGCTGGATACAGCTCTGGGTAGTAATCCGTAGGGCTTGCAACCTGTTAACCTGTCGGTGGATTTTACAATTCGCCTTATGGTAAATTTTTTCTACCCCCTAAGGCATTGATAAGTATCATTTTAACCCGCTTGGCACGGTTCTTGCATCTATGGAGACGTAATAACGCGCATGCCTCCAATCGAGTCAGGTGCGTATGCCAACAGAGAGAACGGGTTGAGATCATGAATAAGAAAAAACGACTGAAGCATCGGATCGCGATCACCATGATGATCCTGTCCGGTGTGTGTCTGACGGGATTGTCGATGCTGATGGCTGTCGGCAGCGATCGTCTGTAACAAAAACAAACAGTTCAACAGGAGCGTAGTTATGGCGAAAGCCGATGGAGTTTCCACCGACATGACACAGTTTCTCGACCGCCTTTCGCCGGAGGATCGAGAAGGTTTACTGGAAATCCTGAAAGATTCGCGGACGTATCTGGCGGAGGATATGAACGACGTGATCGCGATACTGCAGGATATCGAGGATTAGTTTGCAACCCCGGGTGTTCCCCCCGAAGCGTTGCATGTGACGATCTGTTGCCCACCCCGGATCGTCACCGCAAAAGGGCGGCCTTTAGGCCGCCCTTTTAGCGTTTTATGAGCAAGAACCTAATCGAAGACGGTGTCCATATAGTGGTCTGAATTGACCACGGCTTCGATGACTGTCGGATGGTCGGCTTTTAGCGCTTCCTCGACCGCCTTGCCCAAATCTTCCGGATTGCGAACCCCTATGGCGGGCACACCGAAATAATGAGCCGGCGGCTCGCGGTACTCCTCCGACTGGAGCTCGGTGCCGTAGATGCCGTATTGCCGCCGCGTCTGCTTGATCCGGATCAGTCCCAGCCAGCGGTCGTCCAGCACCACCACGGGCAGGGTGATGCCGAGGCGCTTGGCGGTGGCCAGTTCGCCGCAGGTCATCTGGAAGCAGCCATCGCCGATCAAGCAGACAACATCCTTCTCCGGATTGGCCAGCTTGGCGGCAATGGCCGACGGCAGGCCGAACCCCATGGACGACCATCCGTTGGTGATGAGGAAGCTCTTTGGTGCGTGCGCCGCCCACTGGCTGGCGATCTGGTGGGTATGGGCGCCCACATCGAAGGTCAGGATGCCGTCATGGGGCAGGGCGGTGCGCACCGCATCGATGGCCTGATGGGCGGGAAACCCCGGCGATTCCGGCCGCAGGAGTTCCTGAAACGCCTTGCCGTGACCGGCCACATCCTGTTCGGTCCAGCCGCTGCCCCCTGGTCCGGCGGCACACAGCCGGTCCAGCGATGAGGCCAAATCGCCGGTGACCTGGTGCTGTAATTTGACGCTAGGGGCCACATCCACCGGATCCATATCGATCTGCAGCAGCGGCACATCGCCGATCCAGGCCTCGTATTCCACCTCGATGGTGTCATAGCCGACCCCGACGATCAGATCAGCGCTGTGCAGAAGCGCCCGCTGATGCTGGCGGCGGCCCCGTTCGATACAGCCCAGCGCCAGGGGGTGGTCATCGTCGATCAGGCCCTTGGCCATGGTGGTGACGGCGAACGGTAAATTATGATGCTCGACGAACCGGCGCAGCAAAGCGTGATCGGCCATGCGCATGGCGGTCGATCCCAGCACGGCAACGGGGCGTTTGGCATCGGCCAGCAGGGCGGCGGCGCGTGCGATGGCCTCGTCGGGGGCGGGGTCGATGGCGGTTCCCGGTGCGATGTCCGGTATTTCCTCTTCCGCCGGGGCGAGGGCGACGTCTTCGGGCAAATCGATATGCACAGGCCCGCGCGGCTCGCTCATGGCCATGTGCAGGGCTTCGGCGAGGGTGTCGGCCACATGACCATGGCGAAAGGCGAGACTGGCCTTGGTGATGGGGGCAAACAACGCGTGATGGTCGATATACATCTGGATGCGCCGGCCCAGCTGGTCGGTGTTGAGATTGCAGGTAATGGCGATCATCGGCGAGCGGTCGAGCCAGGCATTGCCGACGCCGGTCGACAGATTTGTCGCACCGGGACCAAGGGTAGCGATACAAAGGCCCGGTATGCCGGTCAGGCGTCCCGTCACATCGGCCGCGAAACCGGCGGAGCCTTCGTGGGCCGTCAGGACGAATTCGATGCCTCCCTGGCGCATGGATTCCATCAGCGGCAGGACATTGCCGCTGGGAATACCAAAGCCGTGGGTCACACCGGCTTTTTTCAGGGTGGCGACGATCAGATCGGCGTTATTCATGGAATCGTTCTTTCTATTGTCGGCTTTTGTACCATTCGAGCACCTTGGACAGCATCCAGCTCAGCGCCGAGCCGAGGACGACAAAGAGAAGCAGGTGGACCGACAGGATTCTCAGATCGGTTATGCGCCCTTCGGACCATTGGATGGAGGCATAGATGAGTCCGAACAGGAGTGCGCCAATGACATATCGGGGAATTCTCATGGCTGATCACCCTGCCGCCAGAGATAATTCGCACCACACCGGCGTATGATCCGAAGGCTTTTCGCGACCACGCGGTTTGCGGTCGATACCGGCCTCGGTGAGCCGGTCGGTGGCCTGGGGCGACAGCATCAGATGATCGATCAGTAGCCCGAAATCCTTTTGCCAGGCGCCGGCCGTATAATCCCAGTAGCTGTAGGGACCGGGGTCCGGATGCAGCGCGCGAAAGGCGTTGGTCAGGCCGAGATTTTCGATGGCGCGGAATTTGTTGCGGGTCTCGGGCCGGCATAGGGCGTCATCGGCCCAGCCGGCCGGATTATAGACATCGGCATCGGTTGGGCAGACATTGTAATCGCCGCCCAGCACGAAGGCCTCGTCCAGTTCCAGCAATTCGGTGGTGTGATCATAGAGGCGGTCCATCCAGCCCAGCTTGTAATCGTATTTCTCGCCGGGCGCCGGATTGCCGTTGGGCAGGTAGATCGACGCCACCCGCACACCGCCGGTGAAGGCCTCGATATAGCGCGCCTGCTCGTCCGAATCGTCACCCGGCAGCCCTCGGCTCACATCCTCGATGGGGTGTTTCGACAGAATGGCGACGCCGTTATAGGTCTTCTGGCCATGGACCTCGATATTATAGCCCATGGCTTCGATGTCCTCGCCGGGAAAGCCCTCATCGACAACTTTTATCTCCTGCAGCAGAACCACGTCCGGTTTGGATTCCTCCATCCATTCCAGCAGCCGCGGCAGACGCACGCGGATGGAATTGACGTTCCAGGTGGCAATTTTGGTCATGGACGGTTCCCAGCAGACAGTGCGCGAGCAATGCCCCAAGGTCTTACAGGGGCATCACATTGAGGTTCTACCGCAAAATGGGAAACGCGGCCAATCGGGAAGGAACTTTGGTCGGAATCCCATATGTCCACCGGCAGTTCGGTTTCTGGCGCAAGGCGGAAGTACGAGACAACGAGGACCGTTTTCGATCCAAACCCGTCTTTATTATCCTCCAATAACAGTCCCGTCATCCTCGCACTTGATGCGAGGATCTCCCACCACCGGAGACTCCCTGGGAGAAAGATCCTCGTGTCGAGCGCGAGGATGACGAAAATAGTGGGGGAAAGGTGAAATCCGGAAAACTCAGCCCATGGAGAAGGACACGCCGCAGCCGCAGGTGGAGGCGGCGTTTGGGTTGCGCATGGTGAAATAGGAGCCGATCAGTTCCTCGGCGAAATGTAGTTCGCTGCCGGTGACGAATTCCCAGCTCATATCGTCGATCAGGACGGTGACGCCATCCCGTTCGAGCACGTGGTCGTCGCCGCCTTTTTCGTCGTCAAAGGTGAAGCCGTACTGGAAACCGGAACACCCGCCGCCGGATACCGATACCCGCAGCATCATGCCCTGAAATTCACCCTCGGCGGTCATCGCGCTGATGCGTTTTACGGCGGATTCGCTGATGGTAACACCCGTAATTTCCGGGGTATTTTCCGCTGTTACTTCCGTCGTATCCGGCATGTGAAACCTTGGTTAATAATTCGGCGCGGCAAATCGACCGTATGACCCTATTTAGGGGCCCTTTGAGCCAGGGTCAACATAGCAGAAAATGGTTGGTCGAAGGTGAAAAAGGCTAATTGCACCGGTTCACCGGGCGCTGTAGGGTCCGGCCATGTCAGCCAGCCGCCAATCGGACGCCCCCGCGAGAGCGTCTTATGCGAGTGATCCGGCGCAAAGCCGGGGGCGGCTGTTTTCCGAACCCGAAAGCCAGACCCGATCGGTCTTCCAGCGCGACCGCGACCGGATCATCCATTCCGGGGCTTTCCGGCGGCTGCAATACAAGACCCAGGTGTTTGTCTATCACGAGGGCGATCATTACCGCACGCGGCTGACCCACAGCCTGGAAGTAGCCCAGATTGCCCGGTCCCTGGCCCGGGTGCTCATGGTGGACGAGGATCTCGCCGAAGCCCTGGCCCTGGCCCATGATCTCGGCCACCCGCCCTTTGGCCATGCCGGCGAGGAAGGTCTGCAGGAGGTGATGGCGCCGTATGGCGGCTTCGATCACAACGGCCATGCCCTGAGACTGGTGACACGGCTGGAAGCCCGCTATGCCGGTTTCGACGGGCTGAACCTCACCTGGGAGACATTGGAAGGGCTGGCCAAACATAACGGTCCGTTGATCGCGGCGCCGGGCAATCATGACGAATTGCCCTGGTCCGTTGCCGAATATGGCCAGCAACAGGATCTGGAACTCCATACCCAGCCCGGCATCGAGGCCCAGATCGCCGCCCTTGCCGATGACATCGCCTATAATACCCATGATGTGGATGACGGGCTGCGGGCCGGACTCTTCGATGTGGCGGATCTGGCCGATCTGCCGCTGGTGGGGCCGCTCATCAGCGAAGTGGCCAACAACTTCGCTGATTTGCAGCAATCCCGTCTTATTCACGAAACCACCCGGCGCATGATCGATCGCATGGTGGATGATCTGCTGGCCGAGACTAACCGCCGGCTCGCGGCGGCACAGCCGGGCTGCGCGGCCGATGTGCGATCCCTGTCTCAACCGGTGGTCGCCATGTCCCGGGAGATGGAAGGGTCCAACCGGGATTTGAAGACTTTCCTGTTCGAGCGCATGTACCGCCATTACCGGGTCAGCCGGATGACAAGCAAGGCACGCCGGATTGTCAGCGAGCTGTTCGGATTTTTTATGGCTGATCCCGGGTGTCTGCCCACCGATTGGCGATTACGGGCGGAAGGGGATGATAAAATCGCTCGCGCCCGGCTGGTTGCCGACTATATTGCCGGTATGACGGACCGATTTGCGTTGGACGAACACCGTCGCCTGTTTGATTTGTACGAGTAGAGTATGAATATCTTCAATCATATACGAGAGATCGTTCAAAAATCGATCGAAGAGCTGGTGGCCGCCGGTGCGGTGCCGGACGGGCTCGATCTGTCGCGCCTCAATGTGGAACCGCCGCGCGATCCCGAACATGGCGATCTGTCCACCAATGCGGCCATGGTCATCGCCCGCGACGCCAAGATGAAACCGCGCGATCTGGGCGAACTGCTGGCCAAGGCGCTTGTGGGGCACACGGATATATCGGCGGCCGATGTGGCCGGGCCTGGTTTCGTCAATCTGCGTCTGGAAGACGCCTTCTGGCAGGCCCGCCTGCCGGAAATCCTGGCCGCCGGAACCGATTACGGCAATTCCGACATCGGGCAGGGTCAGTCGGTCAATGTGGAATATGTCTCGGCCAACCCTACCGGCCCCATGCATGTGGGGCATGGACGTGGTGCTGTGGTCGGCGATGCGCTGGCGTCGTTGCTGGGCAAGGCCGGGTTCGGGGTTACGCGGGAATATTACATCAATGACGCCGGCGCGCAGGTCGATGTGCTGGCGCGCTCCGCTCATCTGCGCTACCGCGAAGCCCTTGGCGAGGCCGTCGGTGATATCCCCGAAGGTCTTTATCCCGGCGATTACATGAAGGATGTGGGTCAGGCCCTGGCCACCCGTGACGGCGACAAATGGCAAAATGCGGACGAGTCAGACTGGCTTCCGGTTTTTCGCGATTACAGCGTCGATGCCATGATGGGGCTGATCCGAGACGATCTTGCGGCGCTGGGTGTCGAGCACGCGGTCTTCACCTCCGAGCGCGGCCTTGCCGAGTCCGGGGCTATCAAGGACGCGGTGGACTGGCTGGAAGAGCGGGATCTGGTTTACATGGGCACGCTGGAGCCGCCCAAGGGCAAGCTGCCCGACGATTGGGAGGAGCGGCCGCAACTGCTGTTCAAGGCCACCGAATTTGGTGACGACATCGACCGTCCCTTGCGAAAGTCCGATGAAAGCTGGACCTACTTCGCGTCGGACATCGCCTATCACCGCGACAAGTTCCAGCGCGGCTTTTCCACCATGGTCGATGTCTGGGGCACCGATCATAAGGGTTACGTCAAGCGCATGCAGGCCGCCGTCAAGGCGATCACCGAAGATAAGGGCGCGCTCGATGTGCGGCTGTGCAATCTGGTCAATCTGATGGACGGCGGGCAGCCGGTTAAAATGTCCAAACGGGCCGGCACCTTCGTTACCCTGCGCGAGGTGGTCGACGAGGTGGGCAAGGATGTGGTGCGGTTCATCATGCTGATCCGCAACAACGAGGCGCTGCTGGATTTCGATCTGCAGAAGGTCACTGAGCAGTCGCGGGATAATCCGGTGTTTTATGTGCAATACGCCCATGCCCGGATCTGTTCGGTGGTCCGTAATGCCACGGCGGCGTTCCCCGGCCTCACGCTTGACGATTCGTCGCTTGCGGATGCTGATATATCGCGGCTTCGGGATAGCAGCGAGCTTGCCATGATCAAGCTCTTGACGGGTTGGCCACGTGTGGTCGAGGGGGCGGCAACCGCCCACGAGCCGCATCGTGTGGCGTTTTATCTTTCGGATCTGGCGGCGGCGTTCCATGCCTTCTGGAACCGTGGCAATGACAATGAAACGCTGCGCTTTATCGTCCCGGGGGATGCCGAGATGACCCGGGTACGGGTCGCCTTGGCGAGATCCGTGGCGGTGGTATTAGGATCCGGCCTGGCGGTTATGGGCGTCGTGCCGGTGGAGGAAATGCGCTGATGTCTGAAACGATCGATGTCAATCCCGGTGACCGCCCGCCTAAACCCGAGGGTACTCAAAAACCGGTCTGGGGCCGGCGGGTCCTGACGGTTCTTGTGGCGCTGGCCGCAGTGGGCGGATTTACGGCGGTTGTCATCTATTCCTATGATAGCGGCAACGTGCCCTCGGCGGGCACGGGTGCGCCGGTGATCACCGCACAGAAAGGCCCGACCAAGATCCGGCCTAAGGATCCGGGCGGCATGGCCGTTCCGGATAGGGACAAGCAGGTCTACGGACGCCTCAACGCCGCGGAAAAGCCCGCGCAGGCAGAACGTCTGCTGCCACCCCCGGAAATCGTCATGAATAAACCTTCCGCCGAGAGCAGCGCCAAACAAATGGCGGCGATGACCGAACGGGAGATGGAAAAGGCCGCTAAGCGTTTGTCCGCCATTGCGCCCGCTGCACGCAGTCCCGCCAGCATGGATATTCCGCCGCCACCGCCCTCCGCGATAGCCCCGCCGCCCAGGATGGCAGCCTCGCAGCCCAAAAAAACCGCCAAGGAGGCGATAGTCGCCCCGCGTCAGGTCGCGAAGCTGGGCAAGGCGCCGATGAAATCAAGCGCTTCTTCCTACCGCATACAAATAGCATCCCTTCGGTCACAGGGTGACGCGAAAAAGGCGTGGGGGCGTTTGACTAAAAAGCACAAGGATCTTTTCGGCAAATTACAATCGAACATCGTCCGGGTGGATCTGAAAGGGAAGGGGACGTTCTATCGCCTGCAGGCCGGTCCGCTGGCGGATCGTCCCAGCGCGAAGACGCTCTGTTCCCGGCTGAAGAAACGCAAGATCGGGTGCCTCGTTGTCAAACCCTGACCGGCCCTTGCCGGGCGCCGTTATCTTTGGCTGCAGTGGTCCGACGCTCACTGGGGAAGAGCGGGAATTTTTCCGGAGCGCCAACCCCCTCGGGCTAATCCTGTTCGATTACAATTGTGAAACACCGGAGCAGATCGCCGCTCTGACCGCGTCGTTCCGCGAGGCCGTCGGGCGAGACGACGCCCCTGTTCTGATCGATCAGGAAGGCGGCCGTGTTGCCCGGCTGAAGGCGCCGCACTGGCGTCATCCACCCCCCTCCGCCGTGTTCGCCGAGGCGGCGAAAAAAGATCTGGATCTCGCCTGCCGGGCAGCGCGTCTGAATGCCCGTCTTATGGCGCGGGATCTGCGGGCGGTTGGGGTTACGGTGGATTGCGCGCCGGTCATCGATGTGCCGGTGCCGGGCGCCGACGATATCATTGGCGATCGGGCGCTGGGTGCGGATGTGGAAACCATCGCGGCGCTGGGGCGTGCGGTCTGTGACGGGTTGCTGGATGAAGGGGTGCTTCCCATTGTCAAGCATATGCCGGGACATGGCAGGGCCCGCGCCGACAGCCATAAGGATCTGCCGACGGTGGATGAACCGCTGGAATTACTCGATAAATCGGATTTCGCGACCTTTCGGTTGCTCAACGACATGCCGTGGGCCATGACCGCCCATATTGTCTTTCCCGCGGTGGACAAGGACCGGCCCGCGACCATCTCGCCAACCGTGATCAATGAGATTATCCGCGGCAGCATTGGCTTCGATGGTGTGGTGGTGTCCGACGACATCGGCATGGAAGCGTTGTCCGGCACGCTGGCCGAACGGGCCACGGCGGTTATCGGGGCCGGCTGCGATGCGGTGCTCGAATGCTGGGGCAAGCTGGATCTCATGCGGGAAATTGCGGCGGTGGTTCCGGCTCTTTCGGAGGATGCCGCGGAACGCGTCGCGCGTGCCGAAGCGATGCGTCTGCGCCGTCAGAAGGAAGCGCCCGCAGCGTCTGATGACATGCTGTCAGAACTGACCCGCCTGCTTCCAGAGGCCGGGCAGGCCGGTTAATGCCCGACGCTCTTTACCAGATTTCCATCTGGCTTTTTCCCGTGCTGATCGCCATCACCTTCCATGAGGCCGCCCATGGCTACGTGGCCTGGCGGCTCGGCGACGACACGGCCAAGAACGAGGGGCGGGTAACATTCCAGCCCCTTCGTCACGTGGATACATGGGGCACTGTCATCATTCCCGGCAGCCTGCTGTTGATGGGCACCCCTTTTATCTTCGGCTGGGCCAAACCGGTTCCGGTGGATTTCATGAAACTCAACAATCCGCGCCGGGATATGGTCTGGGTCGCGGCGGCCGGGCCCGGGGTAAATATCGTCCTGGCTATAGTATCGGCGTTTCTGCTTCATCTCGTCGGATTGTTTCAGGCCCCGGGCAACGCCTGGGTGTTCGCGAACCTTTATAATTCCGTCCAGGTGAATTTGCTGCTCGCGGTTTTGAACATGATACCCATCCCGCCTCTGGATGGCGGCCGTGTGGCCGTTGGCATGTTGCCGAGGATGCTCGGGGCGCAATTGGCGCGGCTGGAGCGAATCGGCATTTATATTGTAATATTTCTGCTGATTGTTCTGCCCCTCGCGGGGCGGGAGATTGGATTGAATCTGAATTTCCTGGGCTGGTTTATCGGAAGTTCAGTGAAGACACTGACTTATTTCATTCTGGTCGTCACCGGCCACAGTTAGGAACCATGGCAGAGATCGACACCTTCGAGACACTGGAACCGGAAATCGAGCCGGGCACCGGTCTGGTGGTCGATCTCGAGGGTTACGAAGGACCCATCGACATGCTTCTGGCGCTGGCGCGACAGCAAAAAGTCGATTTGCTCCACATTTCCATCCTTCAGCTGGCCGACCAATATGTGGCGTTTATCTCCGAGGCACGCCGCCTGAGGCTGGAAATCGCCGCCGATTACCTCGTGATGGCGGCCTGGCTCGCCTATCTGAAGTCCCGCCTGCTTCTACCGGAACCGGAAGAGGACGATGAGCCAAGCGGGCCGGAAATGGCGGAAGCGCTGGCCTTCCAGCTTCGTCGTCTGGAAGCCATGCAGCAGGCCGGCACAAAAGTCATGGAGTTGCCACGGCTGGGCCGTAACGTCTTCCCGCGGGGAGCGCCGGAGGGTGTCACGGTTACCCGAATTCCGGTCTATGATTTATCGCTCTATGAGCTCCTTAAGGCTTATGGGGATCAGCAGAAGCGCGGCCAAGTGGATTCACTGGAAATCGCGCCGACCGAAGTCTATTCGGTCGACGATGCGCTCGAACGGCTGGGGCAGTTGGTGGGAAATCTTCCCGACTGGCAGACCCTGGCCAGATTTTTACCCGACTCGCTGAGAGGCGGCGTAATATTTCGCTCCGCTGTCGCGTCGACCTTTGCGGCGTCACTGGAGCTCGCCAAGGCGGGAAAATTGGAAATTCGGCAGAGTGGTACTTTCGGGCCCATATATTTTCGGTCCCGATCACAAATTGGGTGATATAAATGGATGGATCAGCGGCAACGGATGATTCTGTGGAAAACCACCAAACAGACCAGAAACCCGACGAGCAGGCTGAAGCGGTTGCAGCCAGCCGGGAAACGCGGATGCTGGAGGCGATGCTGTTCGCCGCGACGGAACCCGTAACCGAGGGCTCCCTGGCACAGCGCCTGCCGGAAGGGACCGATATGCCGGCCCTCCTGAAGGAATTGGCCGCACAATATACCGGTCATGGTATCGAGCTCATTCAGGTTGCCGGCAAATGGGCGTTCCGGACCGCTCCCGATCTTGCTGGCACATTGAAGATCGAAATGAACGTGACGCGGAAACTGTCCCGGGCGGCGGTCGAAACCCTTGCCATTATCGCCTATCACCAACCGGTAACGCGCGGTGAGGTCGAGGAAATCCGGGGCGTCGCCCTGAGCAAGGGCACACTCGATGTTCTGCTCGAAATCGGCTGGATCCGGCCGGTTGGGCGTCGTCGCACGCCCGGCAGGCCGGTGACCTGGGGAACGTCAGGCGATTTTCTCGACCATTTCAATCTTAATGATCTGGCCGATTTACCGGGTGTCGACGAGTTGAAGGCGGCGGGGCTGCTGGATACCCGTCCGGTTCGGACGATCTTTGGCGAGATCGCGGTACCCAAGTCGGAGGAGGGCGACGATCAGGAGTCCGACGAAACCGAAATCGTCGAGGCCCTTGATCCCGAAGATTCCGAGGGGAGCGAAAATGTCGAAGCGTCTGTTCCCGGAGAAAGCGAGATCGTCGAACAACCCCCTGCCGGTTGATTTCTCCTTGTTGGCTTTTCCATTTTCAGACTCTCAGGCGAGGTAAAATATGCCCGTCCAGGAGATGTTTCACGACCATTCCGCCGAAGCCATTCGGCAGCGTCTGGAGGGTGGTGCCAAGGCCAGTTACCTGCGTGACTGGATCTATGGTGGAATCGATGGGGCGGTCACGACCTTCGCCATTGTTTGCGGCGTGGTCGGCGCTAATTTTTCGACCAGTGTCATCCTCGTATTGGGCGCGGCCAATATCGTTGCCGATGGTTTTTCCATGGCGGCGAGCAACTATACGGGCAGCAAGGCGGAGAACGACGAATTCGATCGCATCCGGGCCCATGAAGAACAGCAGATCGAGCGGGACCCCAAGGGGGAATTACAGGAGATCAGGGAGATCTATCGCGCCAAGGGGTTTGAAGATCAGGACCTGGAACGGGCGGTCCAGATCATCACCTCCAATAAGCGGCTGTGGGTCGATACCATGATGACCGAGGAATACGGCCTGCCCATGACCGAACGCTCGCCGGTCACTGCCGCAATCGGTACGTTCATAGCTTTTCTCCTCTGCGGTCTTGTGCCGCTTCTGCCCTTTACCCTGAGTGCCGGCATTCTGACCCGCCCGGAAGCAACAATCTGGTCATTGATTTTGACGGCCATTACGTTTTTCACCATCGGGTCCATCAAGGCGAGATGGTCTCTGGTTGTCTGGTGGCGGTCGGCGATAGAGACTTCCGTCATTGGACTGGGCGCCGCGGTAATTGCCTTTTTCATCGGCTACGGGTTGAGGAGCTTCATCTGAATAGCGATCTGGTATTGAGAACGATTATCATTTAATCTAGTAACACCTCGATACGATTAGCGTATTGCATGCACCGGGCGGGAATTGTCCTATCCGGTGCCTTTGACTCGGGTGAATGGGTGAATTTGTCGTCCGCCATAAAGCTGGGAACAGGAAGAGGCCGGCTGTCCGACCGTGGGGGCGGGACCCTGTGGTATGTGACGGCGTTGCTGGTCGCGGCTCTGGTTTCCATTCCGGTGATCGTGGTGGCCAGTTCGGTGTTTGTCCCCACCGGCGATGTCTGGGCCCATTTGTCGTCGACGGTGTTGCCGCGCTATGTGAGCAATTCCCTGATCCTTCTGGCCGGCGTCGGTATCGGGACGTTTGTGATCGGTGTCGGCACGGCGTGGCTGGTCACCATGTATCAGTTCCCCGGCCGGGTCGTGTTCGAATGGGCGCTCTTCCTGCCCTTTGCCATGCCGGCTTATGTGCTGGCCTATACTTATACCGGCCTGTTCGAATTCGCCGGTCCGTTTCAGACGTTTCTGCGTGAGGCCTTTGACTGGACCCGGCATGATTACTGGTTTCCGCCGGTCCGCAGCCTTGGTGGCGCGATCTGGATGCTGACCTTTGTTTTGTATCCCTATGTCTACCTGCTGTCGCGCGCCGCCTTTATCGAACAATCGGTCTGCGTGATGGAGGTGAGCCGGACCATGGGGCGGACCCGGCTCCGGACTTTCTTCAGCGTCGGGCTGCCGCTGGCGCGGCCGGCCATTGTCGCGGGGCTTTCGTTTGCCCTGATCGAGACCCTGAATGATTTCGGCACGGTGCAGTATTTCGCGGTCGACACCTTTACCACCGGTATCTTCCGAACCTGGATCGGGTTGGGCGAGCCAATGGCGGCGATCCAGCTCGCCGCAATCCTGATGATTTTTGTCTTTGCGGTCATTCTTCTGGAGCGCTGGTCACGGGGGGCCGGCAGGGTGCACCACACCTCGTCGCGGCATCAAACCCTGCCCCGATTCCGCCTGTCGACGCCGCTCGCCCTGGCTGCCTCCCTTGCCTGTTTTCTGCCCGTCTTGTTCGGGTTCCTTCTGCCCACCAGCGCGTTGGTGGTGTGGTCCGTCGAGACCGCCGAACAGATGATCAATCTGGATTTCCTGACTTACGCGCTGAACAGTTTCGTTCTGGCGTCGTTGACGGCGGTCCTGGCGGTCGCCGTCGGCCTGTTCCTGTCCTATGGGCAGCGGCTGCGAGGCGGTTTCGTCATGGGGTTGGCGACACGGGTTTCCAGCATGGGCTACGCCATACCGGGCGCGGTCGTCGCGGTCGGCGTGCTGTTTGTCTATGCCGCCTTCGATCGCACGGTGGGCGGCTGGCTGCAGAGTGCGTTTGGCTATTCTCCGGGTCTGATCCTGACCGGTACCGTCGCCGGCGTCGTCTTTGCCTATCTGGTCCGGTTTCTGGCCATTTCGCTGAGTACGACGGAAGCGGGGCTGGCGAAGATCACGCCCAATATGGATGCCGCGGCGCGCTCGCTCGGTCATTCGCCTAATGCCGTGCTGCGCAAGGTTCATGCGCCACTCATGTGGGGCAGTCTCCTGACCGCGGCGATGCTGGTGTTCGTCGATGTGATGAAGGAACTGCCGGCGACCATCATCCTGCGGCCGTTTAATTTCGATACGCTGGCGATCCGCGCCTATCAACTGGCCTCCGATGAGCGGCTGGCCGACGCCTCGAGCTCGGCTCTGGCGATCGTTCTGGTAGGCATCATCCCTGTCATTATGTTAAGCGTCGCCATTGCGCGTTCGCGGGCAGGACATCGGGATGACTGAGACAAGCAACACAGACGGCATCGTGGTTGAGCATGTCAGCCACAGTTATGACAACGTACCGGTCCTGCAGGATGTCAGCCTGGAAGTCGGCTCCCGGGAAATTCTTACGCTGCTGGGGCCATCGGGCTGCGGCAAGACCACCATGCTGCGCCTGCTTGCCGGCCTGGAAGAACTGCAGCAGGGGCGTATCGTCGTCGATGGAAGGGTGCTCGCGGATACCCATGTGAACGTGCCGCCCGAGGAACGCTCGGTCAGTCTGCTGTTCCAGGATTTTGCGCTGTTCCCGCATCTGACGGTGATCGAGAACGTGATTTTCGGTCTCCAGAACTGGCCGTCGCAGGAGCGCCGCGCCCGCGCCCTTCATGTGCTTGATCAGGTGGGGATGACCGATTACGCCGATACCTACCCGCACCAGCTTTCTGGCGGTCAGCAGCAGCGCGTCGCGCTGGCGCGGGCCCGGGGACCGCGGCCGCGTATCATGCTGATGGACGAGCCGTTTTCCAATCTCGACACCACCCTGCGCCGGCAGGTTCGCGATATCGTGCTGTGGGTTCTGCAAAACAGCGTCTCGGCTACCGTCATGGTGACCCATGATTCCGAAGAGGCCATGTTTATGTCGGACCGGATCGCGGTGGTGAATGATGGGCGTATCGTCCAGGTGGGCACGCCGGAAGAGCTTTATAAAAACCCGGTGAACAGTTTTGTGCTGGGCATGTTTGGCGAGGTGAACCGTCTCGAGGGTCATGTCCGGGACGGTCATGTTGAAACGGCGGTGGGCCGCGTCTGCGCCCCGGGTCTGCCGGAGGGCTCGCCGGCGGAAGTTCTCGTGCGGGCCGAAGGTTTACAGCTGTCGTCCGAATCCGAGTATTCCGGAAAGGTGGTTACATCCCGCATGCTCGGCCGCGCGACCATGCTTCATCTGGATCTGGAAGGACCCGAGAACGAGCCTCTCCATCTTCATGCAAGATTGCGCGATGACGTTCGAATGAGCATTAATGACGAGGTCGGCCTTCGGCTCGATGAACAGCATGTCTTTGTATTCCCGCTGACTGATGCTAAATGAAGGGGCATGGCGGGGCGACAGTGAAATATTAACCTGGCCGCTTTAATGGGTAGCGGTTAAGGCCCTTACTTAAGGAATTGTTTTATGGGGACTTTTAGCATTTGGCACTGGGTTGTCGTCCTGGTCATCGTCCTGGTCCTGTTCGGCGGGCGGGGCAAGCTGTCCCAGCTCATGGGCGACATGGCCAAGGG
>JABJKO010000013.1 GCA_018660305.1 Rhodospirillaceae bacterium | reverse complement strand
GCGCACATGGAGGATGAGATCGGCTTCCAGCACCTCTTCCAAGGTTGCCCGGAACGCGGCCACCAGCGATGTGGGCAGAGCGGAGACGAATCCAACCGTGTCGGACAGAATGATGGTACGGCCCGATGGCAGGGTTACCGCGCGCATGGTGGGGTCCAGCGTGGCGAACAACTGGTCCTGAGCGGTCACCTGAGCGCCGGTCAGGCGGTTGAACAGGGTCGATTTCCCGGCATTGGTATAGCCCACAAGAGCCACGATGGGATACGGCACGCGGCGCCGGGCACGCCGGTGCAGTTCGCGGGTTCTGGACACGCTGGACAAGGCCCGTTTTATGCGGGTAATTCGGGTGTCGATCTGGCGGCGATCGGATTCGATCTGCGTTTCACCGGGCCCGCCGAGAAAACCGACACCGCCGCGCTGCCGTTCCAAATGGGTCCAGCTGCGGACCAGCCGGCTGCGCTGATAGGACAGATGGGCAAGCTCCACCTGAAGACGGCCTTCCCGGGTCCGGGCCCGTTCGCCGAAGATCTCCAGGATCAGGCCGGTCCGGTCAACCACCTTGCAGTTCCAGGCTTTTTCCAGATTGCGCTGCTGGATGGGCGTCACCGCGAAATCGACAACCGCGACCGCAACATCCTCTTCCGCGATAATCGGGGCGTAGCTTTCCACCGAGCCGGGCCCGAACAGGGTTGCCGGCCGGACCTTATTGAGGCGGACCACATCGGCACACACCACATCGAGATCGATGGCGCGCGTTAATCCAATGGCCTCGTCCAGACAGGCATCGGGATCGCGGATCGTTTCCGAAGCCTTGTGGCCCGAAACCTTTCGATAGGGATGCAGGACGATGGCGCGTTCGATTGGTGTACCGGTAGAGCCGGCCGTACCATTCTTCACGTCAGGAGTCGGCCTCGACGGTCGCGTCCTCGTCCTCGTCCTTCTCGTCATAGAGACTGATCGGTGACACCGGCATGACCGTTGAGATCGCATGCTTGTAAACAAGTTGCGAATGGCCATCCCGGCGCAAAAGCACACAGAAGTTATCGAACCACGTTATGATACCCTGCAGCTTCACACCATTCACAAGAAAGACTGTTACTGCGGTTTTGTTCTTCCGGACGGCATTTAAAAACACATCCTGAAGGTTCTCTTTTTTTTCTGCTGCCATTTTATCTTCTTTTTTGCGTTCCCGGCCGCACCAACGCGAACCGGCGGAGACTTTGTGGAACCCTATTCAACCATAAATTAGATTCGCCGCACACACCATTGTGGGTGATCAGGTCACCCATGAATATGGCCGATTATAAACCTGAGACAAGGCCGCGAAGTGTAACACAATCAGAAAAATATAAATCTGGGGGATAACCCCCAAATTCTCCGTCAGTTGGTGGATTTTCCCGAACCAGAATCTTAAGACAGCCGGCGTTATGGCCACATTCCAGATCGATCCCCGTATCGCCGACGAACCAGACGTCCGGACCGGGGTCGATTCCGCTGCCGGCGAGGGCCATATGGATGGTCTCGACAGCCGGTTTATCCCTCTTGGCATCGGTCGCCCCGATGATCTGGCCAAAATATTTGCTCCAGCCCAGATGATCGGCTTCACGGCGCAGATGATCGCCCATCTTGTTGCTTACCACACCCAAATAGATGCCCCGCTCCTGAATGGCGGCCAAGAGGGCCTCGGCGCCAGGCAGTACGGCGAGACGCTCCAGGTGAATGGCGCGAAACCGGGCGTAGAATATGTCCCGCGCTTCCTCCCAGCGTTCGCCAAACCAATCGGGAAACGCTTCCCGCAGCGCGCGTCTCACCCGCTCCCGCGTCTGATCGATGGTCCATGGCGCTTCACCCATGGCAACCAAGGTCGCATTCATGGAATCATGTATCACCGGCCAGGTATCCACCAGCGTATTGTCCCAGTCGAACAGAACCGCCCGGGGCGCCGCTATATCTTTCCTATCCATCACCAGTCCCTCTTCTCTCACCGATTCAGGGCAATGTGGCGCCGGTAGGCATCCAGGAGCTGCAAGGTGACGCTGCCCGGCTCGCCGGTATTCACCGGCGTATCGTCGATGGAAACCACCGGCATGACGAAGGCGGTGGTGCTGGTCAAAAACGCTTCCTTCGCCATTTTGGCCTCGCTCACGGAGAAGGCGCGTTCGGTTACCCGCAGATTGTTGGCGCGGGCCACGGTCAGGACGGTCTGGCGCGTTATACCGGCAAGGAGTTCCTGCCCCAGGGGACGCGTCACGATTTCCTGGCCATCGGTAACGATCCAGGCATTGGTGGAGGATCCCTCCGTGACCAGCCCTTTTTCATCGGTAAACCAGGTTTCAAAGGCGCCTGCTTCGACGGCCTGCTGCTTGGCCAGAACGTTGGGTAGCAGGGATATGGTTTTGATGTCGGGCCGGGACCATCTGGTATCCAGCAGGGTGATGATCCTGGCGCCCCGTGCAACGGCTTCCTCGGAGGGTGCGGGCCGGTGTTTTCCTGTTATGACCAGGGACGATTCGACCTCATCGGTGGGAAATGCGTGATTTCGCGGTGCGACCCCCCGGGTGACCTGAAGATAGATCAACCCCGCGCGGATATGATTGCGGCGAACGATCCGCTCCATGACCCGGACAATATTGGCGCGGCTGCTGGGAGGGGTGATCCGCATACTGGCAAGAGAACGCTGAAGGCGGTCCATATGAGCGTCACAATCCACCAGCCCGCGGTCACACACGGCAATGACTTCATAAACGCCGTCGGCGAGTTGATAACCCCGGTCTTCCACATTGACCGCGGCGTCCGATTGCAGAACGTAGCTGCCATTAACATAAGCGATACGCGACATTGGACTTCTACAGGTCCTCTACCCTACTCAGAAAAATTCCAGACGAACGGCGAACAGATTCTCGATCGCCTTGACCGCCGACGCCTCGGCAAACAGGACGACCCGGTCATTGACCCGCATAACCGTATCGGCACGGGGAATGATAACTTCCCCGCCGCGGACGATGGCGCCGAACAGGACGCCATCGGGCAAATCGGCATCGCCGATGGTTAGCCCGCTGAGGCCGGAGGTCTCCAATATTTCCGCTTCGATCAATTCACCGAAGCCCTCGGCCAGAGAGTGAACCGCCCGGATGCGGCCGCGGCGCACATGCTGCAGGATGGTCGAGACGGTGATGGAGCGCGGGTTCACCACTACATCGATGCCCAGCGAGGTAATCAACGGCGTATAGGTCGCATTGTTGATGAGCGTCACCGCCCGGCGGGTGCCGAACCGTTTCGCGAGCAGCGACGCCAGAATATTGGTTTCATCGTCATTGGTGACAGCGATGATGGCTTCACATTCGGAAACGCTGGCCTCATCGAGGATTTCCGGATCGATGACGTCACCATTGATGACGATGGTGCGCTCCAGCTCGTCGGCTATCGCGTGCGCCCGATCGGCATTGGATTCAATGATTTTCGCGGCAACGCCGGCGTGTTCCTTCTCAATAATTTCGCCCAGGAACGCACCGATATGTCCGCCACCGGCAATGATCACCCGGCGGGCGACAGTTTCTTCATGACCGAACACCACCATAGAGCGGGCAATATGATCCGCATCGGCGACAAAATAGACATCGTCCCCGGCGAGCATCTGATCATCGGCCGAGGGGACAAAGCCCCGCCCATCCCTGACCACCGCGACGACAACGATATTGAGATCCGGGAAAATTCCGGTCAATTGGCGTAACGGCGTGTTGATGACCGGGCAATCATCGCCGCAGCGGACACCCATCATCCGCACACTGCCATCCGCCAGGACAATGCTCTCAAATGCACCGGGCATCTGAAGCCGGCGCGATATGGCGCGGGCAACTTCGATTTCCGGAGAAATGATCACATCGATGGGCATATGATCGCGGCTGAATAAATCGGCCCAGATAGGCTGCAGATAGCTCTGATGCCGAACGCGGGCGATCTTTGTCGGCACGTTGAACAGTGAATGGGCAACCTGACAAGCGATCATATTGACTTCATCGGCCTGGGTGACGGCAATGATCATGTCGATGTCCGATGCGCCGGCTCTTTCCAGCACGTCCGGATGAGAGGCAAACCCGACGAACGCCTGAACATCGAGAGAGTCACCCACGCGGCGGACCAGATCGGGCGATTGATCAATCACCGCGACATCGTGACGTTCCGCGGCCAGTTGCCGCGCAATATGGAAGCCGACCTGACCGGCCCCGCAAATAATAATTTTCATCGAACCGCTACCCCGTCCTGCAACACCTTACCCAACGCTCGATTCCTCGGTTTTGTCACTGGTGACACCGAGAGTTTTCAGCTTGCGATGCAACGCTGAACGCTCCATACCGATAAAACTGGCGGTACGGGAAATATTGCCGCCGAACCGCGAAATCTGCGCCTTCAGATATTCACGCTCGAACAAATCGCGGGCATCGCGCAGGGGCAGTCCCATGACCTCACCCCCCTCTTCCCAACGCAGCGCCCCCGGCGTGCTGTTGAAGATTTCCGGCGGCAGCATATCCAAACCTACCGCCTCATCCAGATTACCGCCGGCCATGATCAGGATCCATTCGACAACATTGCGAAGTTGGCGGACATTTCCCGGCCAGCTATAGCTCTGCAAAGCCGCCATGGCATCCCCCGCGATATGGCGGGGCGTCAGACCGGCAAGGCTGAGGGATTGTGCCATGAAGTGGTTGATCAGCGGCGGGATATCGTCGGGGCGCGCCATCAGCGGCGGTACCAAGATGGGAACGACACTCAGGCGATAATACAGATCTTCCCGAAATCGGCCGCCGGCCATTTCCTCGCGCAGGTCGCGATTGGTGCTGGCGATGACCCGGACATCCACATCCACCAGCCGTCCGCCGCCGACACGTTGAAAGGTCTGTTCCTGCAAAACACGCACAATCTTTCCCTGCGTCTCCAGAGGCATATCGGCCACCTCATCGAGAAATAACGTACCGCCATCGGCCCGCTCGAAAGTTCCGCTGCTTCGGATAGAACCGTCGGCACTGTTTTCCGCGCCGAACAACTCCACCTCCATGGTGTCGGGTGACATGGTCGCGCAGTTAACGGCAATGAACGGGGCATCCTTTCGCCGTGATTCCGTATGGAGAAGCCGCGCGACGACTTCCTTCCCAACACCCGCAGGACCGGAAATAAGCACCCGGCTTTCGGTGGGCGCTACCCGTTCTATGGCCTGCCTTAGCTGACTGATCTGGGCGGATACCCCGATCAGTTCCGGCGCTTCGCCGACCCGCAGCCGCAGTTCCGCATTTTCGCGCCGCAGCCGGGCGGCATCGACTGCCCGTTCGACCATGAGCAGCAATCGGTCCGACTTGAACGGTTTTTCAACGAAATCATAGGCCCCGACCTTGATGGCATTCACGGCCGTTTCAATGTCGGCGTGGCCGCTGATCATAACCACGGGCAATTCCTGATACCGCTCCTTTGCCGACTGCAGAATTTCCAGCCCATCCATGGGGCTGCCATGTAGCCAGATATCCAGAACCATGAGGTCGGGCAAATGGTCATCGAGGGCCTGCAACGCCTCGTCGCTATTCGCGGCTTCACGGCAGCTGTAGCCTTCGTCCCGCAATATGTCCGCAATCAACCCTCGAATATCGGCTTCGTCGTCGACGACTAATATATCATGAGCCATGCGCAACCACCCGTTTCTCACCCTTCATGTCCTGCGCGCTCGTGCCGGTCTGTTCGCCACCGTTATCGGGGAAAATCAGGCTTACCTTCGCCCCGCCCCCGTCACCGTCCTCGAGACTAATTGAGCCGCCATGATCCTCCATGATTTTCCGGACGATCGCCAACCCCAACCCGGTCCCCTTTTCACGGGTTGTAACATAAGGTTCGGTCAATCGGTCTCGCTCCGATTGCGGCAGGCCGATACCGGTGTCGGATACGGCGATGACAATATGCCCATCCTGCCGCTCGATGGTGGTATGGATCGTGTCCTGGCCCGCCTCCGTATCAGACGACGCCCGTCGGGCGTCAATGGCATCAACCGCATTCTGCATAAGATTAGTCAGCGCCTGACCAATCTGCCGACGGTCACATATGAGATTAACCGGTCCCTCTATACCGCCGTTGGTAAAATTGATCCGGCCGTGAGCGCTTTCCAACAGAACGCGGGAATCGCGGCATAATATGGCGACATCTTCCCGCTTCATGATTGGCGCGGGCATCCGCGCAAAGGAAGAAAATTCATCCACCAGCCGGCCTAGATCACCGACCTGCCGAATGATGGTGTCGGTACAAGCAACGAAAGTTTCCGGATCGCTGCTGATTTCCTTTGAATATTTACGCCGCAGTCGTTCGGCCGCCAGTTGAATGGGGGTCAACGGATTCTTGATCTCATGGGCAATCCGCCGGGCCACATCCGACCAGGCCGCTTTACGCTGGGCGGAAAGAAGCTCGGTGATGTCATCGAAGGTCGCGACATAACCCCGTTCGTCGCCGGCGTCGCTTTCCGGTGCGAGGCGGACGAGCAGCGTTTGGCTGATCGGAGCGCGGCGGAGGACAATCTGCCCGTCGACTGCCTGGTCGGGATTGTCGAGAGCCGACTTCAGCAAATCCGCGCATTCGGGAATGAGCACGTCCAGAGGCTGTCCAATGGCGTCATCAGCAACAATGGACAAGAGCCCTATGGCTGAACGGTTGGCGACCTTGATACGCCCTTTTTCGTCGAGTCCGATAACGCCGGAGGAGACCCCGGCGAGGACCGTTTCCATGAAATGGCGGCGTTCGTCCAGTTGTCGATTGGCTTCAACCAGACCGCTACGCTGCGCGTCGAGCTGTTCGGTCATACGGTTAAACGCGCGGCTCAGCGTGCCGATCTCATCCGCCTCGTCGGCCTCGTCTACGCGGGCGGCCAGGTCCCCGCCCCGCACCCTCTCTGCGGCACTCACCAGTTCGCTGATGGGCTTGGCCAGCCGGGTGGCAAAATTCAGCCCGACCCATATGGCCGCCATCAACAGAAGCAGGGCAACCAGCACGAACATCATGGCGAAGGTAATTTCGATACTCGAGCGTTTACCCTCCAGTTCCTCATATTTTTTGACGGCGCTTCTGGTGCGCTCGATATGGGCCAGGACACCCGGCTCGACAAAACGGCTGACGTAAAGGAAGACATCCACAAAACGGTCGAGTTTAACCAGAGCCCGAATGCGGTCATCCGCCTCGGTCGTCATCAAGACCGGTTCGCCCTGACGCGCGCGGTCCAGAGCCCATATGGGCACCGGCTCGTCGAACAGATTGAAACCAAGATTATTCCAGCGGGCAAGCGCACGGCCGGTGGAATCGAAGACCGCGGCCTCACTGAGCGAGCGCAGCGCCCCCTGAGTGGCGACGATCTGGCGCAATCTTTCCGGATCATTGAGAAACACCGGCGCCGCCCGGCTCAGATCTCTCGCCATGGCGAGAATATCGCCACGGATTGTCTGTTGATGCTCCTTCAGATAGGCGGCCGCGACGGCATCGGATTCCTTAAGCGCTGTCCGCACTCTGTCGCTGAACCAGGCCTGGATGCCGAGGCTGAAAAAAAGCGCCGAAGAAACAGAAACAATGATTGTCGGGGTAACCGCAATCAGGCTGAACAAAACCACCAGCCGGATATGCAGGCGCGAGCCAACCGCCCCGCGTCTGCGTTCCAGCCAGACCCGCACCAGCCTGCGGGCAACGATTGCGGCCAATATCAGAAACAGGACCAGATCCAGATTAAGCAGGATCAGCATGGTCTGGAGGTCCGTGCGCAACGGCGCCCAGCCGGTGAACGCCGCATAGGTGGCCAACGCCGACCCGAGGGCTGCCACGGTTAACGCAATAGCGAGCTTGCGGCCCAGACCAACGCGTTCCGCCCAGCGTTCGAAACGCGCTGGGAGCGGTGTTGGCATGTCGGCGCTGTTTGTCGCCATCTTCAGTCTCAAACCTTTGACGAAATATCGAATTTGTCGTCCCGGCGCGTCATTTTGCGCCCCGGACAACATCAATCTGCAGCTCACGAATTTTCTTTCGCAGTGTATTGCGGTTGAGGCCCAGGACTTTCGCGGCCTGCAGCTGATTGCCCAAGGTCGCCGACAGGGTCATGGCGATCAAGGGACGCTCCATTTCGCGTAGCACACGATCATACAGGCCGGGGGAAGGTAATCCATCTCGGTGCGCATCAAAATACCGCGACAGATGGCGTTCCACGGCGGCGCCCAGATTTTCATCCCCGTTCACTGCCTCGGCGGTCACACCCTGCGCCTGTTCCAGCTCCTGCCGGATTATCTCCTCCCCGATAATGTCATCGGTGTAGAGCGCCATGATACGGCGTATGAGATTTTCCAGTTCACGGACATTTCCCGGCCAGCCATATGCTTCCAGGGCGGCGAGACCATTCTTATCGATGGTCTTTTGCGGGAGACCTTCGGAGATCGCCTGATCAAGAAAATGCCGGACCAGATCCGAGACGTCTTCCCTGCGCTCCCGAAGCGGCGGCAGGCGGATGGGCACCACGTTAAGGCGATAAAACAGATCTTCGCGAAACTGACCCTGACGAATAAGTTTTTGCAAATCCCGGTGGGTGGCGGCGATGATACGGACATCGGCCCGGATCGGCGCCCGGCCGCCAACCGTCGAATATTCCCCTTCCTGCAATACCCGCAATAGGCGGGTTTGCGCTTCAAGCGGCATATCGCCGATTTCATCGAGAAACAGGGTGCCCCCCTGCGCCTGCCGGAACCGCCCAACCCCGGCCGCGGTAGCGCCGGTAAACGCACCTTTTTCATGACCGAATAGCTCGCTTTCAATCAATTCACGGGGGATGGCGGCCATGTTGATCGCGACAAACTGTCCATCGCGCCGCTTTCCGTAATCATGCAGGGCCCGCGCAACCAACTCCTTGCCGGTACCGGATTCTCCGTTGATCATTACCGTGAGATCACTCGACATCAGTCGCGCGACCGTCCGGTAAATCTCCTGCATGGCCAGCGACTGGCCGATGATCGGCAGTTTTTCCGCCGGCTTGCCATCCGCCAGAGTCACTTCCGTCACACTGCCCGATGGCAGGGTCAGCGCGCGATCGACAATCGACAAGAGCTCGTTGAGGTCGAAGGGTTTGGGGATGTATTCGAAGGCTCCCCGTTCGGCGGCCTTGATGGCCGTCAACAGGGTGCTCTGCGCGCTCATGACGATGATCTTGAGATCGGGGCGGATGCGCTTGATCCGGGGGATGAGATCGAGCCCATCCACATCGGGCATGACCACGTCGGTGATCACCAGGTCACCATCGCCGGCCTCGACCCAGTTCCACAGCGTGCTGCCGTTGTCGGTCGCCCTTACGTCATAGCCGGCCTGACCGAGCGCCTGATCGAGCACCACGCGGATGGCGCGGTCATCGTCGGCCACCAGGACGCTCGACGCTGTCATGCAGGTTTCTCCGTCACTTTTGGTTGCTCATAGAGAGGCAGAAAAATTCTGAACGACGTCCCTTTCCGGTCCGTATCGAATTCAATAGTGCCGCCGTGATCGTTGACGACTTTGGCCACCAGGGCCAGCCCCAGACCGGTACCGCCGGCCTTGGTCGTGATGAACGGATCGAAGAGATGACGGGCGATGTCGGCTGTCATACCCGGCCCATTGTCGGAGACCGTCACCATCAGTGGTAAATGGACCCGGCCCTCGATACCCGGCACGGTCAGCTTTACGCCGCGCCGGAAACCGGTCTTCAAGGAGATCTCGCCCTCCTGGCGCGGGACAGCCTCAGCGGCATTCTTGACCAGATTGAGGAAGACCTGGATCAATTGATCCTGATTGCCCAGAACCGGCGGCAAGGAGGGGTCATATTCAGTCTTGAAATTTACATGGTGCGCGAAGCCGGCCGCCGCGGATTGCTGCACCCGTTCCAGGACTTCATGAATGTTGACCGGGTCGCGCTCGAGAGGACCATCTTCCGCGAACACGCCCATACTGTCGACCAGGGCACAGATGCGGTCGGTCTCACCGCAGATCAGACTGGTAAGCTGCTGGTCGTCGTCGCCCACCACCCGCTCAAGGAGTTGTGCGGCGCCACGGATCCCCGACAGGGGGTTTTTGATTTCATGGGCCAGCATGGAGGCCATGGCCGAAACCGACCTTGCCGCGCTGCGATGGACCAGTTGTCGCTCCATGTTACGGGCGGCCCCATGGGCATGAATGGAGAGGACGACGGAACTGAAATCATCGATCAGCGGCGCCGCATGAACCGAAAGGCCCCGCCCGCCGCCACGGGGCAGAGTCAGCTCCACGTCATATTCCGAGATGCTGACACCATCGGCGCGCACCTGCCGTAAAACAGAGCGGACCGGGCTGTTGGGCGGCACGATCTGATCCAGGGAAGTTTCCAGCAGATGGGCCTTTCCCTGTTCGAAAAAGCTTTCCGCGGCGCCGTTTACGTAGCGCACCACATCGTCATCGCCGATAACCAGGATGGGATAGGGCAGCGCACCAAGCACGCTGTCGATGTTGAGGGGCGCCCTGAGGCTTTCCTGTCGGACGGTTGCCACGATGCCCTCTTATGCAGCCTGCGAACGGTCGCATAGCCGCCGGTAAAAGTCATCGATCGCCTCAATGACCGCATCGGTATCGGCAATCTGGTTGATCTTGGCCCGGAACTCGGCTGACTTCGGCAGTCCCTTGGTGTACCAGCCGATATGTTTGCGGGCCATGCGCATGCCGGATTCCCTGCCGTAATGTTCCAGCATGTCGATGTAATGTTCTCGGAGCGCGGCGTATTGCTCCTCGATGGTCGGGTCGGGCAGACGCTGCCCGGTCTTGAGGAATTCGATGACCTGTTTCAGAAACCACGGCTTTCCATAGGTTCCCCGGCCGATCATCACCCCATCGGCGCCGGACCGCTCGAGTAATGTCCTGACGTCGTCAAAGGTAGTCACATCGCCGTTGCCGATAACCGGGACATCCACCGCTTCCTTCACACGGGCGATAAACGACCAGTCGGCCTTGCCGTTATAGAACTGGCAGCGGGTGCGCCCATGCACGGTGATCATTTTGATGCCCACATCCTGGGCCAGTTTTGCCAGGCGGGGCGCGTTCCGGGAATCGTCGTCCCAGCCGGTCCGCATTTTCAGGGTAACGGGCAGATCGACGGCGTTGACCACGGCCTCGCAAATTCGAGCCGCCTTATCCTCTTCCCGCATCAGGGCCGATCCGGCATGGCCATTGACCACCTTCTTCACCGGGCAACCCATATTGATATCGATGATGGCGGCGCCACGATCCTGATTGAGTTTGGCCGCTTCCGCCATGACGTCCGGTTCGCAGCCGGCAAGCTGCACCGCCATGGGAAATTCTTCGGCGCAGTTGGTGGCCATTTTCAGCGTTTTGCGGTTCTGCCGGATCATCGCCTGACTGGCGATCATCTCGGACACGACGAGACCGGCGCCCTGCCGTTTGACGAGGCGCCGAAAGGGCAGATCAGAAACACCCGACATGGGGGCAAGGATCACCGGGTCGGCAATGGTTACAGGGCCAACTTGAATGGTCATTTCTCAGGCAGTCTGATTAAGGTGATTAAATTAAAGGCGAAACTACCGCCAACTGATGTATTTATACAACAGTTTTCCTGTTCTCCGGCGAAATATTGACCGAAGATTCGTCAGGCGATCAGAACGTCGGTGACGAACTTCACGCCGGGATAGGCAATGGTGAGAAGAAGATAGGCCAGCAGAACCAGCCGTGCCGCCTTCCGCCCGCGCAATCCGCTGGTACGGCGGGCCACAAGAAGAATGACCACAATCGCCAAAGTGGCCAGTGAAAACAATGTCTTATGGTTCACGATAAGCAGAACACCGGACTCGAAATACTGGACCGCCATGCCGGTCAGGAGCCCCAGTAGCAGGATTATCGCTGTCAGCCCCAGAAGCGTCAGCTCAAGGCCCTCCGCCGATGAAAGGGAGGGCAGAGTTCGGGTCATGATGGTTTCTTTTTTGGCCTTCAGGGCGCGCTCCTGGAGGAAGGCACACACACCGGCGACGGCGGCGAGGGTCAACACCGCGTAAGTGGCCAGCGAAAAGGCGATATGCCAGTAGATCCATTGTGTCGGCGCATGGTCCGCCATGGCGCGTCCGGTCTGTCCCTGCCAGATTGTCGCAATGAGTCCGAGGATGAACAGATAGGGATACAGGAGGGCAGCCAGGCGCCACCCCTCCCGGGCAAAGGCGGCGACCAGCGCATAGATACCGATGGTCGCGGCCACCGTTACCCACAGGGCGGGCGCCAGACCTGTACGCCAGCCCGGCGCAAAGGCGACAATCACCAGAACCAGCGGGCCTGCTATGGACACCAGCAGAAGCATCCAGAACATGGCATCCCGCCCGCCGCCACCGCGGTAAGGCAGAATGGCAGCCGGCAACAGGGCGATAAGCGCCGAGAGAGAAAGCAGGGTCATGGTTTCCATTGTGGGGGACTATATCAGCCTCTTCGGCAAAAGCATCCGGGGTTGGAAGTCGAATCAGGATGGCTTGGCAAGGTGCCTTGGCGGCAGTACGTTCGGGTCCTGACAAGCGGAACGGCACATTCATGCGAGGAATCGATTGACCGGCTGTGCGGCACTGATCCTCGCCGGCGGCAGCGGAAGCCGGTTTGGCGGAGACATACCCAAACAATATCAGGTGCTGGGAGACCGCATCGTGCTGCGCCACGCGGTGGACGCGTTTCTCGCCCATCCCTCGGTCGATCATGTGCGGGTGGTCCTGCGCCCCGAAGACAGACCGCTTTACGATGATGCCTTTAGCGGTGTCCCACTTCTGCCACCGGCCAGCGGCGGCGCGACACGGCAGGAATCCACCTGCCGGGGACTGGAAAGCCTGCAGGACCTCTCCCCCGATCATGTGCTGATCCACGATGGGGCACGCCCGTTTCCCGATTCCGGGATCATCGACCGGACTCTCAAGGCGTTGAAAGACAATCCCGGCGCCATCCCGGCCCTGCCGGTCAACGACACCCTCAAGCGCGCCTCTGCCGATGGCGGCACCATCGCCGATACAATCGACCGCAGCGGCCTGTGGCGTGCACAGACCCCCCAGGCATTCCGCTTTCAGGATATTTTGGCGGCCCATGACAAGGCGCGGGGCAATGAGATGACAGACGATTCCATGATCGCCGAGAACGCCGGACTTGCGGTGGCGCTGGTGACGGGCAGCGAGGACAATATCAAGATCACCACCCCCGAAGACATGAACCGCGTCGCCCAGCTTCTGGGTGGCCGGCCGGCCATCAGCCGTGTTGGGTTCGGCTTCGATGTCCATGAATTCTGCGCCGGCGATCACGTCATGCTGTGCGGCGTCCGCATTGCCCATGAAAAAGCGCTGGAAGGCCATTCCGATGCGGATGCCGGCTTGCATGCCCTCACCGATGCGCTGCTGGGTGCCATCGGCGACGGTGATATCGGGGCGCATTTCCCACCGGGCGACCCCCAATGGCGCGATGGGGATTCGGCGGATTTTTTAAAGCACGCAGGAAAATTAATCGCCGACCGCAACGGCGCCATTGCCAATGTGGACGTTACGCTGATATGTGAGAGCCCGAAAATTGGACCACACCGCGATGCCATGCGGCAGCGCATTGCCGAAATTCTCTCCATCGATGTGTCCGCCGTCAGTGTGAAGGCGACCACTACCGAAGGGCTTGGCTTTACCGGGCGGCGCGAGGGCATAGCGGCACAGGCTGTCGCGTCCGTCATGCTGCCGCCCAACTGAGGACAATACACCATATGCAAGGTCGCTCCCTGCCCCGGGGTCTGTCATTCTGGCACCCGGTCTGCCTGTCCTCGACCTGGTTCGGTGTGGGGCTTCTCCCCGGCGCGCCCGGAACCTGGGGCTCCTTAGCCGCCCTGCCCCTCGCCTGGTACACGCTCAAATTTTATGGCCCCCTGGAACTGGCCGCACTCGGGCTGGTGATATTCCTCGTTGGCTGCTGGTCGAGCGCCATCTACGCGAGACGGACAAACGACGCGGATCCCGGCGCCATCGTTATCGACGAGGTTGCCGCGCAATGCCTGGTTCTGACCGCGGCCCCTTTGTCCCTTGGCTTTTTCTTTGCCGCCTTCGTGCTGTTTCGCATCACCGACATTTTAAAACCCTGGCCGGCCTCCTGGGCGGATCTGAACGTCAAGGGTGGGTTCGGCATCATGCTTGATGATATCTTTGCCGGGATATATGCCTGGGCCCTGCTATACGGGCTGGTGTTACTGCTGAATTAGGGGCGCTCATGCTGGAACAGGAAGCTTTCGACCGCGCGGCGGAACTCATCGAGACCTGCCGGGATGCCGGCCTCATGGTCGCCACCGTCGAATCCTGCACCGGCGGTCTGGTGTCCGCCTGCATCACCGCGGTATCGGGATCTTCCGATGTCCTTGATCGCGGCTTTGTCACCTACAGCAACGAGGCCAAGAACGAACTGGTGGGCGTCCCCCTGGAACTTATCGAGGCCCACGGCGCGGTCAGCGGCGAGGTGGCCCGGGCCATGGCCGAGGGCGGCGTGCAAAATTCCAACGCACAGATCGCCGTCTCCCTCACCGGCGTCGCTGGACCCGGCGGCGGCACCGAAACCAAGCCCGTCGGTCTGGTACACTTCGCCTGCGCCCGAGACGGGCACCATACGGTTCTGTATCACGAGGTTTTCCCCGGCGACCGCAACGCGGTGCGCGAGGCGTCCGTGTTACAGGCGCTCAAGATGATGATCGAGGCGGCCAACTAGGGTCCGGATTCAATTAATATCTCCCAATGTCATCCCGGAGGCGACTTTTCTCCAAATCTTTGTCCCCGCGGACGCGGGGATAAAATTTGGCAAGGAAAGTCAGTGATCCGGGATCCAGGTTCCTGTCAGATGGCGAGGCCGTCTGGTTCCCGGATCGTAAGGTCCGCTAGCGAAAACCTGCGGTTTTCGGGCGTTCCTAACGTCCGGGATGACAATTGAGTACAGAACCGAGAGCAATAATGACGGTTCTTACGACACCGGCCTCGGACTGTCGGGTATCGCGTCCGGAGCCCCATGGATTGCTTTTGCTCGGGTTTCGAAGGCGGCGACCATGCGGCGGACGGCTTCGTGGAACAGAGGTTCGATGAGGGTCCGCAGGAGACGCGAGCGGAATTCGAAATCGATATAGAAATCGATCGTACAGCCCTCGGGGTGCGATTTGAATTCCCAATGGTTTTTCAAATGCTTGAAAGGGCCTTTTTGATATTCCACATCAATACGGCCCGGCCGGTTCAGCGTCACTTTCGAGGTAAAGGTTTCGCGGACCATCTTGAAGCCGATAATCAGATCGGCATAGACCACATTGTCTTCGCGCCGGAGGACACGGGCGCCGACACACCAGGGCAGAAACTCGGGATAGGCTCCGATATCGGCGACCAGGTCGAACAGCTTCTCCGGCGCATAGGGCAGCAACTTCTGTTCCGCGTGTGTGGGCATACTCAGACGCTACTCTTTTCCTTGGCTTTCTCTTGCGCTCTGGTACGGGCCTCGCGCAACAACTCAAAGTCGCGGTCGGCGTGATAGGACGAGCGGGTCAACGGTGTCGCGGATACAAGCAAGAATCCCCTGGCCTTGGCAAGGGAACTGTAGTCCTCGAACTCTGCCGGGGTGATGAAGCGGTCGAGGGGATGATGCTTCGGGGTCGGCTGCAGATACTGGCCGATGGTCAGGAAATCCACGTCGGCGCAGCGCAGATCATCCATCACCTGCATGACTTCCTGCTTTTCTTCGCCCAACCCGACCATAAGCCCGGATTTGGTGAAAATGGTCGGGTCCAGCGCCTTCACCCGGTCGAGCAGGCGCAGGGAATGGAAATAGCGCGCGCCGGGCCGTACCGCCGGGTAAAGCTTGGGCACGGTCTCCAGATTATGGTTGAACACATCGGGCCGTGCCTCCACCACCACCTCAAGGGCGCCGTCCTTGCGCAGGAAATCCGGGGTCAGCACCTCGATGGTGGTGCCCGGCGCCGCCGCGCGAATGCTGCGGATAACCCGGGCGAAATGATCGGCGCCGCCATCGTCGAGATCGTCGCGGTCGACCGAGGTGATCACAATATGACGCAACCCGAGACGGCCGACGGCCTCGCCGACTCTTTCAGGCTCATGGGGATCCAGCCGGTCGGGCAGGCCCGTCGCCACGTTGCAGAAGGCGCAGGCCCGGGTACAGACACTGCCCAGGATCATCATGGTGGCGTGACGCTGCGACCAGCATTCGCCGATATTGGGACAGGCGGCTTCCTCGCACACCGTATTGAGCTTGAGCTCGCGCATGAGGTCGCGGGTCTTGAGATATTCCGGCGACGTGGGTGCCTTGACCCGGATCCACGACGGCTTGCGCGGCGACGGGCTATCCGGATTCCTGGCCTTTTCCGGATGGCGGGGGCGAATATTTTCGACAGGTGCGGTCATATCAGGCGGTTATCCTATGCCTTAGAAATGGATGACCTGCCCGTATGCGTCAAGGACTGCCTCATGCATGGTCTCCGATATGGTCGGATGGGCGAAGACCGTATGCATCAGCTCGGCCTCGGTGGCCTCGGTTGTCCGGGCGATCACATAGCCCTGAATCATCTCGGTGACTTCCGGCCCGATCATGTGGGCCCCCAGCAACGCGCCGGTCTTGGCATCGAATACGGTCTTGGTCAGGCCATTGGTATCGCCGAGAGCGATGGCCTTGCCGTTGCCGACAAACGGGAACTTGCCGATCTTTACCTCGTAGCCCTGTTCCTTCGCCGCTTCTTCGGTCAGGCCCACGCTGGCGATTTGCGGCCGACAGTACGTACAGCCGGGAATGTTGGAGGTGTCCAGCGGGTGAGTATCGAGCCCGGCAATGTGTTCGACACAGATCACACCTTCATGGCTCGCCTTATGGGCCAGCCACGGCGGGCCGACCACATCGCCGATGGCGTAAACACCCGGCTCTCCCGTCGCCATCCATTGATCGATGACGATATGGGCCCGGTCCACCTCGATTTTCGTGCCCTCAAGACCGATATCCTCCACATTGCCAACGATACCGACAGCAAGGATAACCCGGTCCACGGTGATGTCCTGGCTCCCTTCGGCGGTTTCAACGGTGGCGGTCACATTATCCGCGCCGCTCTTCAGGCCTTTGACCGTCACACCCGTGTGGATGGTCATGCCCTGATCACGGAACGACTTCAGGGCGAGCGCGGAAATATCGGCATCCTCCACCGGCAATACGCGGTCCAGCACTTCGACGACGGTCACTTCGGCTCCCAGATCCCGGTAGAAGCTGGCGAACTCCATGCCGATGGCGCCGGAGCCTACCACCAGCAGGGATTTGGGCATGGCGTCTGGCACCATGGCCTCGCGGTAGGTCCAGATGGTCTTGCCGTCCGGCTCCATGCCCGGCAGCGTCCGCGCCCTTGCGCCGGTGGCGAGGATGATGTTGGTGGCCTTGATTTCGACCGCGCCGTCCTTGGTCTCGACAGAAACCGTCCCAGGCCCGGCAAGCTGCCCGCGGCCGTCATAGACCGTCACCTTGTTCTTCTTGAGAAGATGAGTAACGCCGGCATTGAGTTGCCTGGCCACCTTGCGCGACCGGGCGACGATTTTTCCAATATCGAAGGATATGTTGCTGGCCGAAAGGCCGAACTCATCGAGCCCGTGCAGGATGTGATGGATTTCCGAACTGCGCAGAAGCGCCTTGGTGGGAATACAACCCCAATTGAGACAGATGCCACCGAGATGTTCCGCCTCGACGACGGCGGTTTTCATGCCAAGCTGGCTTGCCCGGATCGCCGCCACATAACCGCCCGGTCCGCCGCCAATAATCACTGTATCAAAGTTGTCTGCCATGAATTTCTTCCAACCCTAGAGACCTGCACGCAACTGCTCGCAGAATATGGTTAACGCTATCCTACGTAAGTAATGTCGAGGGGGCGCCGGGACAATGGATGGTTAGAGCAGCATTGCCGGCGGATATTCGATCAGCCGTTTGATGGCGCTCAGTAGTTTCGCGCCCGTCGCACCATCAACCACCCGGTGATCGCAGGACAATGTGCAACTCATCACCGTCGCCACGGCCAGTTCGCCATTCTTCACGACCGGCCGCGGTTCGCCCGCGCCCACCGCCAGGATAGCCCCCTGCGGCTCGTTGATGACGGCATCGAATTGTTTGATGCCGAACATGCCGAGATTGGAGATGGAGAAGGATCCGCCCTGATATTCCTCGGGCATCAGCTTGCCATCCTTGGCCCGTGTGGCGAGGTCTTTCATATCCGCGGAAATTTGCGCCAGGCCTTTTTGTTCGGCGTGCCGGATGATCGGCGTGATCAGGCCTTCATCAAGCGCCACCGCGATGGAGATGTTTGCGGTGTTGTAGCGCCGCATCTGCCCCTCGCCTTCCCAACCGGCATTGGCTTCGGGGACTTCCATCAGGGCCATGGCGCAGGCCCGAATGACAAAATCATTGACCGACAGCTTACCGTCTTCGAGACGTTCGTTGAGGTGCGAGCGGACTTTGAGAAGTTCATCGATCTCGCAATCGACGGTGAGATAGAAATGCGGCACGTTGGATTTGGAATGCACCATCCGCTCGGCGACGACCTTGCGCATGGTACTCATGGGCAGGATCTCGTAATCGTCGCCGATCGCAGCCTCTGCCGGTGCAGAGCCCGCGGGCGCCGGAGCGGCCGCCGCAGCGGCAGGCGGCGATGCCTGCGCCCTGGTTACATCCGCCTTGACGATCCGGCCTCCGGGGCCGGTTCCTGCGATTGCGGCTAAATCGATGCCTGCTTCCGCTGCCATGCGGCGTGCCAGGGGGCTGACGAAAATCCGGTCACCGGTTGCCGCCGCTACGGGGGCAGCGGCGGAAGCCGGCGCCACACCATTGCTGCCACCCATGGCCAGTTCCACATCGGCGCGGGTGATTTTACCGCGTGCGCCCGTCCCCGGGATCGATGCAATTTCAAGTCCCGCCTGTGCCGCCATGCGTTTGGCCAGGGGCGTTGCAGAGACGTCCCCGGACGTGATCGCCGGAGCCGCCGGGGCTATGGTTGCTGCAGGTTCCGGAGCCGGTGCCGCGGAAGGTGGCGGCGGAGAAGCCTCGGCGCCCTCCAGTGAAGCGGAATCTTCGCCGTCTTCCAGGATCAATCCGATGACCGTGTTGACCTGAACGCTTTCGGTGCCATCCGGCACCAGTATCTTTCCGAGAGTCCCTTCTTCGACGGCCTCGACCTCCATGGTCGCCTTGTCGGTTTCGATTTCGGCCAGGACATCGCCGGACGCAATGGAGTCGCCCTCTTTCTTGTGCCAAGTCGCGAGATTCCCCTCGGTCATGGTCGGTGACAGGGCGGGCATCAGAATTTTGACGGGCATGGTATTGCTATGAAATCCGGGTCAGCGTTTCAGTCGCGGTAGCAGACGGATTTTGCCGCCTTCGCGATGTCTTCGGGCTGCGGTAATGCCAGAACTTCGAGATTAGCCGCATAGGGAAGCGGCACATCCACCGCGGCAACCCTCGCAACCGGCGCATCGAGCCAGTCGAAGGCCTGCTCCATGATGGTCGCGGCGATCTCCGAACCGATACCGGAAAAGGCCCAGCCTTCCTCGGCCGACACCACCCGGTTGGTCTTCTTGACCGACCCGATGATGGTTTCCACATCCAGCGGGCGAATGCTGCGCAGATCGATTACTTCCGCATCAATGCCCTCGGCGGCCAGTGCTTCGGCAGCCTCCAGCGCCTTGCCGACCATGATGGAGAACGCGACAATGGTGACGTCACTTCCCGAACGCACGATTTTGGCCTTGCCCATGGGCACCGTCCAATCGGGATCGGTGGGTACGTCGAAGGTCTGGCCGTAAAGAATTTCATTCTCGAGAAAGATGACCGGGTTGGGATCCCGTATGGCCGTTTTCAGCAGCCCCTTGAAATCGGCGGCGCTCCACGGAGAGACGACTTGTAGTCCGGGAATATGGGCGTACCAGCTGGCAAAGCATTGCGAATGCTGCGCCCCGACGCGGGCGGCGGCGCCGTTGGGACCGCGGAAGACGATGGGACACCCCATCTGGCCACCGGACATATAGTTGGTCTTGGCGGCGGAGTTGATGAGCTGATCCATGGCCTGCATGGCGAAATTGAACGTCATGAATTCGACGATGGGGCGCAACCCGGACATGGCCGCGCCGACCCCAAGACCGGTGAAGCCATGCTCGGTTATGGGCGTATCGACGATGCGCTTGTCGCCGAATTCGTCCAGCAGCCCCTGACTGACCTTGTAAGCGCCCTCATATTGCGCGACTTCCTCCCCCATGAGGAAGACATCGGGATTGAGCCGCATCTCCTCGGCCATGCCGTCCCGCAAGGCTTCGCGCACGGTCATGCGTGCCGTCTCGCCGGTATAGTCGGTTTCCGCCGCGACCGGCTGTGCGGCCGGTGCAGCGGGGGCTGCTGCCGGTGCGGGCGCTTCGGCGGCGGGTGCCGGCGCTGGGGCCTCCGCGGCGGGTGCCGGAGCGCTGGCCGCGACCGAAGAAGCGTCTTCGCCGTCCTCTACGATAACGCCGATGATTTCGTTGACCTGAACGCCTTCGCTGCCATCGGGCACCAGTATTTTTCCGAGAGTGCCTTCATCGACGGCCTCGACCTCCATGGTCGCCTTGTCGGTTTCGATCTCGGCGAGAATGTCACCGGCCTGAACCTGGTCGCCTTCTTTCTTGTGCCACCGCGCGACGTTGCCTTCCGTCATGGTCGGAGAAAGCGCGGGCATGAGAATATTGATGGGCATGATGGGCGTTCGCTTTCTGTCGCCTAGGCGCTTACGAGAACATCGGTATAGAGCTCCGAGGGATCGGGCTCGGGGCTGTTCTGGGCAAAATCCGCCGCCTCCGAAACGATATCCCTGATCTCGCGATCGATGGCCTTCAACGCGTCTTCGGTGAGCAGGTTTCGCTCAACCAGCATGTCGCGCACGTGGCTGATGGGATCGCTCTCATCGCGCACTTTTGCAACTTCTTCCTTGGTCCGGTATTTGGCGGGATCGGACATGGAGTGGCCGCGGTAGCGATAGGTCTGCATCTCAAGAATGTAGGGACCCTTGCCGGAGCGGCAATGCTTGGCCGCCATCTCACCGGCCTCCCGGACAGCTTCCACATCCATACCGTCGACCTGCAGTCCAGGGATATTCAATGTGGATCCCATGAGGTGGAGATCCTTGGCGGCGGAGGAACGTTCGATGGACGTGCCCATGCCGTACTTGTTGTTTTCGATCACATAAATCACCGGCAACGACCACAGAGACGCCATATTGAACGCCTCATGGACCTGGCCCTGGTTCGAGGCGCCGTCCCCGAAATAAGTCAGGGTGATGCCGCCGTCCTGGCGATAGCGCTGCGCGAAGGCGAGCCCGGTTCCAATGGAAACCTGGGCGCCGACGATGCCATGGCCGCCATAAAAATTCTTTTCCTTGCTGAACATGTGCATGGAGCCACCCTTACCCTTTGAGTAGCCCCCGCGCCGGCCCGTCAGCTCCGCCATCACGCCCTTGGGGTCCATGCCACAGGCCAGCATATGGCCATGGTCACGGTAGCTGGTGAGCACGCAATCATCGGCATTGATCGCCGCCTGCATGCCGACCACCACCGCTTCCTGTCCGATATAGAGGTGACAGAACCCGCCAATCAGACCCATGCCATACAATTGACCGGCCCGTTCCTCGAAACGGCGGATCAATAACATATCGGTATAATATTGCTTGAGCTGATCGGGGCTGGATACGGCACGTCCCGCACCGTTGGTCCCGTTTGTCTTGGTCTTGCCGCCCGCTGACACGCTTTTGCCAGAGGCCTCTTTTCCCGTCGTCTTGGAAGCGGATTTCCGTTTCGTCGCCATGCACTAAGCCTCAAACAAGATGCTGAAACGGTCTCGCAGAGAGCCCTGCGTTAACCATAATTAGGTTATACGAAACCGCCGTCAGTGCAATAAGAGCATGGGAAAGTTTATGTTTATTTGACGGTGGATTTTGAAAGAAAACAGCCCTGTACCGAAATTTCACGCTCAAAAGGGCAATTCAACCCCGGATTGCCCAAACAGAGCCGGATCTATCGAATTTATTGAGTTCGGTATGCCGCCATATGGAAGATCACAATTTCGTCTTTTCTGCCCAGCCCGGTGACCACCCGGACACGCTCATCGAGCATATCGGGGTCGAGCCGGTCGCTATGCAGCAACGAAATCCGTCTTTCCCACAGATCCCGCTCCGTCGAAGTAGCGTCGAGATCGGCGGTGGCATGGCTAATCTGCTGCTTCAACTGTACCCAGGCCAGTAATCCACGATCACCCTGTACGGCATGGGCCGTGAAATACGCAAACAGCAACGCGCCAAGGATGGCTCCTGCGACGTGCCGGCCTCGGCGGCGGATTTCCAGAATGAAGGACATGGGTGCACAGAATCACAAATGGAATCACCAGGTCAAGCAAAAAAGACGAAAAGACTCTTTAGAGTCGGTACTTTAGTCGAGCTTATTGCAAATATGACTCAGCTTTGCCGTCAGGCGGCCGGGTCGGACCTTAGAACCGAGCGGCCCGCAAAAATTGCCTGATCGTCGAGATCCTCTTCGATCCGCATAAGCTGATTATATTTTGCGGTCCGGTCGGATCGGCAGAGGGACCCGGTCTTGATCTGACCGCAATTGGTCGCCACGGCCAGATCGGCGATGGTGGTATCCTCGGTTTCGCCGGAGCGATGCGACATTACCGCCGTATAGCCGGCACGGTGCGCCATATCCACCGCCGCCAGGGTCTCGGTCAGGGTACCGATCTGATTGACTTTCACCAGAATGGAGTTGGCGATGCCTTTCTCGATGCCTTCCGACAGCCGTTCCGTATTGGTGACGAACAAATCATCGCCCACCAGCTGGACTTCATCGCCCACCGCATCGGTCAACGCCGCCCAGCCGTCCCAATCGTCTTCCCCCATGCCGTCCTCGATGGAGACGATGGGGTAATTCCCCACCAGCTTGGCGTAATAATCGGCCATGGCGGCGCTATCGAGACTCTTGCCCTCACCGGCGAGCTCATACTTGCCTTTCTTGTAGAATTCGCTGGCCGCGGCATCCAGCGCCAGGACCACATCCACGCCCGGTTCATAACCGGCCGCCTGGATGGATTTCATTATAAAATCAAGAGCTTCCGTGGCACTTCCCAGATTGGGAGCGAAACCGCCCTCATCGCCCACGTTGGTGTTGAGATTAGCCTTCGAGAGTTCGCCCTTAAGAGACTGAAATATCTCAGCGCCGCAGCGGACGGCTTCGGAAATCGACTCGGCGGCCACCGGCATGATCATGAATTCCTGAATATCGATGGGATTATCCGCATGGGCCCCGCCGTTCAGGATATTCATCATGGGCACCGGCAGGGTTCGTGCTGAAACACCGCCAATATATCGATAGAGCGGCAGATCGGCCTCAACCGCCGCTGCCTTTGCCACCGCCAGGCTGATGCCCAGAATGGCGTTGGCCCCAAGACGGCTTTTGTTGCGATTGCCGTCAACGGCGATCATCAGTTCGTCGAGGGAGGCCTGATCCTCGGCTTCGAGCCCGGATAGCGCATCGAACAGCTCGCCATTGATGGCCTCGATGGCTTTCTGCACGCCCTTGCCGCCAAACCGGTCACTATCGCCGTCGCGCAGCTCCACCGCTTCATGGGCGCCTGTAGAAGCGCCCGACGGCACCGCCGCCCGGCCGGAAGAACCGGTCTCCAGCAGGACATCCACCTCGACGGTGGGATTACCGCGCGAATCAAGAATTTCACGGCCATGTACGGAGATGATCGCGGTCATGGGTAACTACCTTCTTACAATCGAAACTGCCTTAAACATTAGCCTTCGAAAGTTTATCGAACGCTATCAATCGCGTGAGCAGATTTTCCATCTGGTCAAGCGGCACCATGTTCGGCCCGTCGCTTGGCGCACTGTCCGGGTCCTGATGGGTTTCCATGAAAACGGCGGCGACACCGATGGCGACAGCGGCGCGCGCCAGGACCGGCACGAATTTCCGCTCACCACCGCTGGTGGTCCCCTGCCCGCCCGGCTGCTGCACCGAATGGGTCGCGTCGAATACCACCGGCACGCCGTCTTCGGCCATGATCGGCAGCGACCGCATGTCGGAAACCAGGGTGTTGTACCCGAAGCTGGCACCCCGCTCGCAGACCATGATGTTCGAGTTGCCGCCGGATTCCGCCTTGGCGACCACATTTTTCATGTCCCACGGGGCGAGGAACTGGCCTTTCTTGATATTCAGCGTCTTGCCGGTTGCCGCCGCGGCCAGGATCAGATCGGTCTGGCGGCACAGAAAGGCGGGGATTTGCAGAACATCCACCGCTTCGGCGACGGTCGCGCATTGTTCGGCGGTATGGACATCGGTGAGAACCGGGCAACCGTATGTTTCGCGGACCTCCGCGAATATGGGCAGGGCGGCTTCAAGCCCCATGCCCCGGTTGGTGCCCAGCGACGTGCGGTTGGCCTTGTCGAAGGATGTCTTGTAGATCAGCCCTATGCCGAGCCGTGACGTCATCTCCACCAGAGCCTGCGACATCTCGAGCGCGTGGGCACGGCTCTCCATGGCGCAGGGCCCGGCAATCAGGACCAGCGGCAGATCGTTCCCGATGGTGACGTTTCCAACAGTGATGTGACGCTGTGAGGTCATGATCGGTATAGGCCGAACGCTGAATGAAAGATGGAGTTTCTTCTACTAGACCAGACGGGAGCGGTCCACCGCGGCCTTGATGAACGACGTGAAAAGCGGGTGTGGATCAAACGGCTTGGATTTGAGTTCCGGGTGGAACTGGACGCCGACAAACCAGGGATGGTCGGGTATTTCAACGATCTCCGGCAATTCGCCATCGGGAGACATGCCTGAAAAGGCCAGCCCAGCTTCTTCGAGTTGCGCCAGATACGCGATGTTGACTTCGTAACGGTGGCGATGGCGTTCCTCAATATCCGTCTCACCATAGATTTCGGCCACCAAAGAGCCGTCTTTCAAATGACAAGGATAGGCGCCCAACCGCATGCTGCCGCCAAGATCGCTATTGCTCGTCCGGCGTTCGACCGTTTCGCCCCGTTTCCATTCGGTCAGCAGACCCACCACCTGCTCTTCGGTGGGGCCAAACTCGGTTGACCCAGCCTCTTCGATCCCCGCGAGATTCCGGGCGCCTTCAATCACGGCCATCTGCATGCCAAAGCATATACCGAAATAGGGCACCTTATGTTCCCGGGCGAATTTAACGGCCGCCACCTTGCCTTCCGCCCCCCGTTCACCGAACCCGCCGGGAACAAGGATGCCCTGGACGTCTCCAAGATGATGAACCGCGTCCTGGGTTTCGAAAATTTCCGAATCGATCCAATCCATGTTGACCCGGACATTATTGGCGATACCGCCATGGCTCAACGCCTCGGCAAGGGATTTATAGGCATCGGGCAGCACGGTGTATTTGCCGACAACCGCTATGGAAACCTCGCCTTCCGGCTTCTTGATGCGCCCGACGATATTCTCCCATCGGCTGAGATCCGGCTCGCGCCCCACGTCGATGCCGAAATGCTTGCACACCTCAACGTCGAACCCCTGTTCATGATAGACCAGCGGCACTTCGTAGATGGTGCTGACATCGGGAGCCGATATGACCCGTTCCTGCGCCACATTGCAGAACAGGGCGATCTTGCGTCTGGCGTCATCGGGAATGATGCGGTCCGACCGGCACAAAAGCATATCGGCCTGAATACCGACGCTTTGCAGTTCCCTGACTGAATGCTGCGTCGGTTTGGTCTTCAACTCACCGGCCACGCTCAAATGCGGCAGCAGCGTGAGGTGAATGAACATGGACCGGTCGGCGCCCAGTTCGTTGGCCTGTTGCCGGATGGCCTCGAGGAACGGCAGGCTTTCTATATCGCCGACCGTACCCCCGATTTCGCACAGCACGAAATCGGTATCGTCCACATCGGCAACGATGAATTCCTTGATGGCATCGGTGACATGGGGGATGACCTGAACCGTGGCGCCGAGATAAATTCCCCGCCGCTCCCGCGAGATCACGGTCGAGTATATCCGGCCGGTCGTCACATTATCGCCGCGCCGGGCCGACACACCGGTGAAACGCTCGTAATGGCCAAGGTCGAGATCGGTTTCGGCGCCATCATCGGTGACAAAAACCTCACCATGCTGGATCGGGCTCATGGTCCCGGGATCGACGTTCAGATAGGGGTCGAGTTTGCGCAGACGGACCTTAAAGCCGCGTGCCTGCAACAGCGCACCGAGGGCAGCTGAGGAAATTCCTTTTCCGAGAGAGGAAACCACACCGCCGGTTATAAAAACGAACCGCGTCATGGACCCTCACTTTATAGCAGATGGGCCGCGGACCCAATGCCAAAGACGTGGCGGAAATGCCGCCTATTGGCGACCGATTCGGTTTGTCATATGGAATTGCCGTTGATCGGCCGAATCACCAGCGTCACTTGACCGGAACGGTTGGTCCTGCCGGTACGACCGGTTGCGACTGTGCAGGCGGTGCTGGCGTATCGACAATCGACCGCACGTTCTTCGCATTACCGGCCAGAATGGCAAGAGCCAGGCTGGTGGCGATAAAACAGGTGGCCAGAATACCGGTCGCGCGGGTCATGCTGCTCGCCGCACCGCGCGCCGACATAAGACCGCCCATGGTGCCGCCGCCGATTCCCAGCGCGCCCCCTTCACTCCGTTGCAGCAGGACAAAACCCACCAGCAGGACGGCAATGAAGATATGGAACCCCAACAGGACAGTCTTGATCAGTTCTTCCAATTTTACTTCCCACGCTTTCCAAGGGTGCTCAAAACCACATAAGCACAAATTCGCGTTCTTTTAAGCCCTATCAAGGGGATTTGGCCAGAAAGATTTTCGAGAAAGATTTTCGATCTCTGCTTCAAAACCCTGTTTCAGGGGCCACTGCGGCAGATCGCCCAGAAATCATCCGCCTTCAGGCTGGCGCCGCCGATCAGGCCCCCATTGACGTTTTCAACAGCCAATAGCGCCTGTGCATTGCCCGGATTCATGGATCCCCCATAGAGAAGCCTGACCGACCCGGCATCATCGATTTTTCCGGTGATGATGGCGCGCATATGGTCATGGACCTCGCCAACCTGCTCGATGGTCGGTGTCCGGCCCGTACCGATGGCCCAGACCGGCTCATAGGCGATGACCGTATTGGTGGCGGTTGCCCCATCGGGGACCGAGCCGGCGATCTGCCGGGAGACCACCGCCAGGGTTTCTCCGGCATCGCGCTGTTCCAGGGTTTCGCCCACACAAATAATCGCGATCATCTCCTGGCCGTGGGCCGCCGCGGCCTTGGACCGAACCAGCTCATCATTTTCCCCGTGGTCCGAGCGCCGTTCCGAATGGCCCACAATGACGTGGCTGCATCCTGCATCGGCGATCATCGCCGCATTGATATCGCCGGTATGGGCGCCGAAATCGTCGGGATGACAATCCTGTGCCCCGAGGGCTACCGGTGATCCCGCCACGGCGGAAGCCACCGAATGCAGCAGGACGCCTGGCGGGCAGATGAGAAGATCTGCTCCGGGATCGCCCTCTTCCCTGCAAAGCCCGACCAATGCGCCAGACAGCTCAACGGCCCCTTCGCTGAGGGTGTTCATTTTCCAGTTACCGGCAATTAAAGGGCGCATTGTTCGGCCGCTCGTTAGATGTCCATATCCATTCCGTGGTCGGCCCGACACCGGGCTTGACCCACCGCGCGGTTCCTACCACAGCCGCCCTATTGTACCAAGCGCGATGGGGACCACATTGTTTATTGCGGCAACCGACCGTGGTTTCTATTATGCCGCGCGCTTCCGCCAATTTCTCGGTCCCAGGGACAGTGCGGATGGGGCCTGCCTTTTTTGAGTTAATCTGGACCATAGAATTATGATCGAGTGGATGCACAGCACGGCCGCCAAATGGATCCTCAGGGTCCTGGCGGTGTTTCTGATTATATCCTTTGCCGCCTGGGGCATCGAAGACATGATCCGGCCGCCATCAAATATCGAAACGGTCGTGGAAGTCGACGGCACAGCCATCAGCCGGAACGAGGTCAATTATCAGTTCCAGCGCGTCGTCAATAATATGCGCGCTCAATTGGGGCCGGATTTCGACATCCAGCAGGCGGTCCAGCTTGGCGTCCTTGATCAAACCATCGACCAAATGGTCAATGCGCGGCTGATTACCATGGATGCTCACCGGTTGGGTCTCAATGCCGGAGAAGAGCAGATCCGACAGGCCATTATGACGGACCGGCGCTTTCAGGGGCTTGGCAACCAGTTTGATCGCGGTGCCTTCCGGCTCTTTTTACAGCAGGAGGGCATGCCCGAAGGTCTCTTTGTCGCGACGCTGAAAGACCAGATTGTTCGCCAACAGGTTGCCAGTGCCCTGGGGGCGGCAACCAGAGTGCCGAGAATTTTACAGGACACTCTTTTCCGCTATCGAAACGAACAGCGTATCGCCCAGGTCGTCACGATCCCTTTCGGCAAGCTGACCGATATTAAAGACCCGAGCGCCGCCGAACTTGCCGAGTTCCACAAGAAGCACCCCGGGCAGTTTACCGCTCCCGAATATCGGGAAATCGTGACCATCTATCTTGATCCCGAAGAAGTTGCCAAGGATGTGCGGCCGCCAACAGAGCGAATCAAGGAAGAATTCGAGCATCGGAAATCCTCGCTCGGCGTTCCCGAACGCCGCACAGTGGATCAGGCCCTTCTGTTTGATGAAGCAAAAGCCAAATCCCTGTCCCAGGCTTTGAAACAGGGCGGAAAATTTGCCGAGGTGGCCAAAAAGATCACCGGCAAGGCCCCCACCCGTCTCGGGACCGTGAGCAAAAACGATTTGCCCGATCAGGCCATAGCCAACGCGGCGTTTTCCAGCGCGCTGGATGTCCCGAGCGAGCCCATAAAATCGTCGCTCGGTTGGCATATTTTGCGGGTCAGCAAAATTTTCCCCGGCAAGACCCCCCGCCTGGAGGAGCACCGCAAGGCCATATCCGATGATCTGGCCAAGGAAATCGCCATTGATGATCTCATAAAATTGACCGGCAAGCTGGATGATATCCTGGCCGGTGGCGCGACAATCGAGGATGCCGCCCGGGCCATTGGCGCGACGGCCCGCACATTCGCGGCGGTCGACGCCGACGGACGGGACCCGTCGGGCAAAGCGATCACGAATTTTCCGAAATCACAGGAATTCGTGGAAAAAATAATGACGGCGCCGACCGGTGAAAATTCCAATGTGGAGGAAAGCCGCGATGGCGCGTTTTTCGTTTTCCGGATCAACAGCGTAACACCGCCAGCCGTACGCCCGCTAAAGGATGTCCGTAGCAAAGCCATCACCGCCTGGAAACAAAGCAAGGTACAGTCCTTCGCCGGCGAACAGGCGAAAAAATTGCGTGAAGCCGCGAAAAGCGCGTCGTCCCTGGAACAGGTTGCAAGAACATCGGGCAGAAAGATCGTCACCAGTAAACCGTTTTCCCGCTTTATCCGTGAGCCCGGGTCATCGGTATCCGGTGAACTTTCCACCGCTCTGTTCGCGGCTAAGAAGGGCGTCCCCGTTATCGGCGCAACACCGACAGGAATGGCCGTCGCGACCGTCACGAAAATTATTCCTGCCGAGCCCAATAAGAACAAGCAAGAGGCCGATAGTCTGAAGGATCAGCTAAAATCGGCCCTTACCAACGACGCCATTTCACAATATCTGGCCTCTCTCCGGAAACGGTATTCGGTTGTCATTAACCGGCAGGCCGTTGATTACCTGGCCGGCGTAACCACTGGCGGGTGATGCAAGTCGATCCCCCCTTTGAGGACTTTTCCGGCATATACGAAAAGGGCCAGGCACAAGTCGTCTCCACCTCCCTCGTCGCGGATCTGGAAACGCCTGTGTCCGCCATGCTCAAGCTGGCAAGCGGAAAACCCAACAGCTTTCTCCTGGAATCCGTCGAGGGCGGCGCGGTGCGAGGCCGTTATTCCATCATCGGATTGCGGCCGGATCTCATCTGGCAATGTCATGGCAACCAGGCGGAAATAAACCGGGACGCCGATAGCGACGGCGGGACCTTCGAGCCCTGCACCGGTGATGCGCTGGATTCCCTGCGCATGATCGTCGAGGAATCGCGGATCGACCTGCCGGAAGCCCTGCCCCCCATGGCGGCGGGTCTCGTGGGTTATCTGGGATATGACACGGTGGCGTTGATGGAACGGGTTCCGTCGACCAGGCCCGATCCGCTGAAAACACCCGATGGTCTTTTCGTCAGGCCGACCATCATGGCCATATTCGATCTGGTCAAGGATACGGTCACCATCGTGACGCCGGTGCGGCCGGATCCGAAGACATCCACCGTGGATGCCTATGAGGCCGCCATCGACCGGCTGGTGAGTGCCGTCACCGATTTCGAACGGGGCATGCCCGAAGAACGCGTCGCGGGTGCCGAGCCAGGCCCGGTCCCGACACCGGTCTCCAATACGGATCCGGACACCTATATGGACATGGTGCGTAAGGCGAAGGACTACATCATCGCCGGCGACGTCTTCCAGGTCGTGCTGTCGCAGCGTTTCAGTATTCCCTTCACCCTGCCGCCCTTTTCGCTCTACCGCGCGTTACGGCGCACCAACCCGTCACCGTTTCTGTTCTTTCTCAATTTCGGTGATTTTTCGGTGGTGGGATCGAGTCCGGAAATTTTAGTACGGCTGCGCGACGGCAAAGTCACGTTGCGCCCGCTCGCCGGCACCCGCCCGCGCGGTGAGACCAGTACCCAGGACGCAGCCCTCGCCGAGGAACTGCTGGCCGATGAAAAGGAACTGGCGGAGCATCTTATGCTGCTCGATCTGGGGCGAAACGATGTGGGCCGCGTCGCAAAGATCGGCACTGTGGAGGTGACCGAAAAGATGGTCATCGAGCGCTACTCCCATGTCATGCATATCGTCTCCAATGTGGAGGCGGAGATCGATGACAAACACGATGCGATGGATGCCCTGATCGGCGGGTTTCCGGCCGGCACGGTTTCAGGCGCCCCGAAGATCCGCGCCATGGAAATCATCGATGAGCTGGAAAAGGAAAAGCGCGGAATTTATGCCGGCACGGTGGGGTATTTTTCCGCCAACGGCTCAATGGATACCTGCATCGTGTTGAGGACCGCGCTGGTGAAAGACGGCACCATGTATGTCCAGTCGGGCGCCGGCATTGTCACCGATAGCGACCCCGAATCCGAACATCGCGAATGCCAGAACAAAGCGCTGGCGTTAATCAGAGCGGCGGAGGAGGCTGTCCGGTACGCCGGCGATCGATCGGGCAATCAACCCCGGTAGCGCAGAACCACGGACGTATGGATCTGACGCTCCGGTATGGTCCAGTAGAGGCTCAATAAACGGTTCTTCTCGCTCTCAGACACCAGCTCGAAATCGTGCTTCTGATAAAAGGCCACGGCCCAATGGGCCGCCGCCCATGTACCGATCAAAACGGGCCGGTCGGCGTGATGGAGCAGATCCTCGATCAGGGCCGACCCAATACCCGACCGCCGATGCTGGGTTTTCACATAGGCATGGCGGATAAGGAGAACGTCCTGCACCGGTTGCTGCCCCATGACACCCGCAAGATTTGTCTCCCCGTCGAACCAGCCGCGAAAGGCGACACCGGCCGTTACTTCGGCACTTAATTCCTCGGCGGGCATGTAGGGTTCGTGCCAACGATCCGCGGGAATGATCCCCTTATAGGCCTGGGCGCCATCATTGATAACGTCCAGCATGGCGTCGAAATCAGCGGCCAGACAGTCCCGTATCATATCAGCCTGCCTCTAGCCTATGGCGGACGATGGCACTGACCGGCACCAGAATAAATCCGCGCGGGGATAGGGTCGGCAGCCATTTTTTAAGCGCCGATATTGTGGTGTCATAAGGATGCCCGATGGCAATGGAAAATCCCTGATTTTGTGCGACCTTTTCCAGCGCCTTCAATTGCTTCGCGATGTTGTCCGCCGCCGGATCGTCATCCAGAAAAATATGACGCTGGGCAAAAGGAACAGCCAAATCCCGGGCCACGGCGGCGGCAACGGATTTACCGCTGGTCCGTGAATCAATGAACAGAAGCCCCCGCCGCTTGATCTCCTGCAGCACCAGAGTCATGCCGGGCGTATGGGCCGTGTAGCGGCTACCCATGTGGTTATTGATTCCGACATAGCCTTCGAACCGACTGAAAGCCCACTTGAGACGGCGTCTGATTTCGTCGTCGGACAGATCCCGCTTGATCACCTTCGGTCCGGCATAGGCGTCGGAATTTTCCGGTTCCATGGGCAGATGGATCATGAGTTCGTGTCCGCCCGAACGCGCCACCGCGGTCTGCGCTCTCAAGTTTCGCGCGTAAGTCAGAAAGGACAGGGTCAAGGGCCCGCTCAGCGCCATTGCCCGCGCCGTGCGGCCCTGGTCGAGCCCCATATCATCGATGATCACCGCGATCATATGACGCCCCACAACCGGGCTGTGAGTTACCGCAAATCGTTTCCAGGCCGGCGGGATTTTGGCCGCCGATGACCCCACGGTCTCACCATCCGGTTCCGCCATGGGCGGTGATGGCGTCCCTGTTGCCGGTAGCGGCGCAGGTGCAATGGGAAGTTTGCTCGTCTGCGGTCTGGCCGATTGCTCAATGGCCGGGAGCCGACCCGCTTGTGGTGGTACCGATTCCGGTTCAGGCCCTTCCCACGCCACATAAACAACCAGAAGTCCCAACGCGCCACCGGCGGCGACGAGGGAGAGTTCCCGTCCCCAATCGGCCAGAAACTGAGTGAGGGCGTTCTTCAACGGTTCCTTCGCGACCTGCCACCGGCGCAGGCACCGGGCGCGTCGTCACGGACAACCGGATGCAGGGGGCAGGTTTCTGGGGTCATAAATCGGATAATTTGATGAACACCGGACTCACTCTCGCGACAAAACTACGCACGGGAAAGCCGTTCTGTCGAGCAGATTGAGCGTCAAATCAAATTTGGCGTCCCGGGATCGCAATGACACCCCCGTATGGCGCCATAACCCGTTAAAACCGCATCGCTTTCACGCTCAGGGGAGACCTGTTATAAGGTCAGAGACCGTCTGAGAGGGATGTGCCAAGTCTTTGATATGTTGCTCATAATCGATAATTACGACAGCTTTACCTACAACCTCGTCCATTTCCTGGGCGAGCTTGGCGCCGATGCCGACGTCCGCCGCAATGACGCGTTGACGGCCGAACAGGCGGTTGCCCTGAACCCCGACGGCATTGTCCTGTCTCCCGGCCCCTGCGATCCGGACAAGGCCGGCATCTGTCTTGATCTGGTAGAGCGCGCCAAAGACACCATTCCTATTCTCGGGGTTTGTCTGGGACACCAATCCATTGCCCAGGCTCTGGGGGCCAGGATTGTGCGGGCGGACAAGCCCATGCATGGCAAACCGAGCCAGATGCACCACAATGGCAAAGGCTTGTTTCGCGGCCTGCCAAATCCCTATGCCGCCATACGCTATCATTCCCTGGTGGTCGATCCCGCATCGGTGCCGGAGGCGCTAGAGATCACCGCGCAAACCGATGATGGCGTCATCATGGGCATCGCCCACAAATCCCTGCCGGTTCACGGCGTCCAATTTCATCCGGAAAGCATCGATACGGAACACGGTCACCGGTTGCTGGAAAATTTCCTGGATCTCACGCGCGAATGGAGAGAAGCGGCATGAACGGTAGCGCTGATAATATAAAAAATCTGATCGCTATCGTCGCGGAGGGCAAAAGCCTCAGTGAACCGGAAGCCGAACAGGCGTTCGATATCATCATGTCCGGCGATGCAACCCCGGCACAGATCGGCGCCTTTCTCATGGCGCTTCGTGTCCGGGGCGAAACGGTGGATGAGATCACCGCCGCCGCGCGTATCATGCGATCCAAAGCGACCACCATCAGCGCCCCCGACAACGCGATGGATGTGGTGGGCACCGGCGGAGACGGCAGTGGCACGCTCAACATTTCGACCGGCGCGGCCATCGTGGTCGCCGGTTGCGGCATCCCCATCGCCAAGCACGGCAACCGGGCCCTTTCGTCACAGGCCGGGGCAGCGGACGTATTGACGGCCCTTGGCGTCAACATCGACTGTGACATGGCGCTCATCGAGCGCTCGATCCGTGAGGCTGGTATCGGGTTTATGATGGCGCCGCGCCATCACAGCGCAACCCGGCACGTGGCCGGCCCACGCGTCGAGCTGGCGACCCGGACCGTCTTTAACATTCTGGGTCCGCTGTCCAATCCGGCGGGCGTAAACCGCTTGCTGGTCGGCGTATTCTCGGGCCAATGGGTGGAGCCCATGGCCCATGTTCTCGGCAATCTCGGTGCCGAAAAAGCCTGGGTGGTGCACGGCTCCGACGGCCTTGATGAACTGACCACGACCGGCCCGTCATCGGTTGCGGCCCTGGAAAACGGAAAGGTGACCACGTTCGAGGTGACCCCGGAAGACGCCGGGCTGCCCCGCGCGAAACCGGAAGATCTTTTGGGCGGTGACGGCGCCCACAATGCGGCGGCCATGAGGGACATGCTGTCGGGGACGCCGGGCGCTTACCGCGACATCGTGGTCTTTACCGCGGCCGGGGCGCTGATCGTTGCCGACAAGGCGTCGGATCTGAAGGAAGGCGCCGCCATCGCATCCGAAGCCATCGACAGCGGCAAAGCCCTGCGGGCCCTCGAGACCATGGCCCGGATCACCAGTGGCGGGTGATGATCGAGTAATCATGACCAACGCCCTCGAAAAAATCTGCGCCGATAAACGCGCCCACATCAAACAACGAAAGTCACGCCGCCCGCTCAGCGAACTGGTGGGCGCGGCGGAGCGCGCCACGCCGACTCGGGGTTTCGCCGACGCCCTCATCAAAGCTTCGAGTACCGGTTACGGGCTGGTCTCGGAAATCAAACGGGCGTCCCCAAGCAAGGGGCTGATCCGCAACGATTTCGATCCGGCAATGCTCGCCCGGGCCTATCAGGCCGGCGGCGCCACCTGTCTTTCCGTATTGACCGATGCCCCGTATTTTCAAGGGTCCGACGATCATCTTATGGCGGCCCGCGCGGTTGTGAATCTGCCGGTGCTGCGCAAGGATTTCATGCTCGACCCTTACCAGATTATCGAGTCGCGCGCTCTGGGGGCAGATTGTATCTTGTTGATCATGGCCGCCCTCGATGACCAGATGGCGGCGGAACTCGAGGCCGTGGCCCGGGGCCATGGCATGGATGTGCTGATCGAAGTTCATGATGACGCTGAACTGGAGCGGGCGCTTCGGCTGAAATCTCCGCTGATCGGAATAAATAACCGGAATTTGAAAACCCTGAAGACCGATATCTCAACCACCGTAAAGCTGGCCGGAAAAATCCCTGCCGACCGTATCCTGGTGTGCGAAAGCGGGTTGAATACACCGGAAGATCTGGCGGAGATGGCCCGCGCCGGCGCCCGCTGTTTTCTGATCGGAGAGGCGCTGATGCGGCAGGACGATGTGGAACAGGCGGTGCGCCATATGCTGGCCAACCCGGTGGCGGCGCAACAGGCTTTGGAGACACAGCCATGAGCAAACCAAAGCTCAGCCATATCGATGCCGACGGTAAGGCGGTCATGGTCGATGTCTCGGAAAAGGACGTTACCGACCGGGTAGCCACCGCCTGCGGTACGGTCCTGATGGAACTTGAGACCCTGCGCCTGATCGAAGAAGGCGGCGTGAAGAAAGGCGATGTCCTGTCGGTGGCCCGTCTGGCCGGGATCATGGGCGCCAAGAAGACGCCCGAACTCATCCCGCTCTGCCATCCCCTCGCCCTCAACTCGATCCATGTGGACCTCACGATCGATACGGACCGGGTGGCCATCGATATCCGGGCCACCTGCCGGGTCAAGGGCCGAACCGGTGTGGAGATGGAGGCGTTGACCGCCGTTTCGGTCGCCGCGCTGACAATCTACGACATGTGCAAGGCGGTCGACCGGACCATGCGCCTTACCGATATTCGCCTGCTCGAAAAATCAGGGGGCCGTTCGGGCTCCTTTCGCGCAACGGAGGCGTAGCCATGATCTCGGTCGAGGAAGCCCGGGCACAGATTACAGCCGCCATGCCGCTCATGCCGGGCGAGCAGATCGCCCTTGCCGATGCCTTTGGCCGTGTGCTCGCCGAAGATGTCGTTGCCCGACGGACGCAACCGCCGAAAGCGGTGTCCGCCATGGATGGCTATGCCGTCCGCGCCGCCGATGTGGCATCACTACCCGCCCGCCTGACCATCATTGGCGAGGTTCCCGCCGGGCAGTTCTACGACGGAACGGTCGGGCAAGCGGAAGCCGTGCGGATTTTCACGGGCGCCCCGGTCCCCCATGGCGCGGACACCATTGTCATCCAGGAAAACACCACCCGCGACGGCAACCATGTGGATGTGACCGACGGCAATGCACCGGTCGGCCGCTTCATCCGGCCCGCCGGCCTCGATTTTTCGGAAGGCGATACGCTTCTGACCGCCGGGCGCCGATTGACGGCCCGCGATATGGGCCTCGCCGCCGGCATGAACGTGCCGTGGCTGAAAGTACGCCGCAAACCCCGTATCGCGCTGCTCGCGACGGGCGATGAGATCGTCATGCCCGGTGATCCCATCGGTCCCAATCAGATCGTCAGCTCCAATGCGCTGGCGCTGCACGCCCTCATCATCGCCTGTGGTGGCGAACCGGTGGATCTCGGTATCGCGCCCGATTCCGAAGACGCTCTCAGGACCATGGCGGAGGGTGCCCGCGGTGCCGATATGCTGGTGACCACCGGCGGCGCCTCGGTGGGGGATCATGATCTGGTACAGAAAGTGCTGGGGGATATCGGTCTCAAGGTGGGTTTTTGGCGGATCGCCATGCGGCCGGGAAAGCCCCTGATGTTTGGCCAAATGGACAGTACGCAGATGATGGGGCTGCCGGGAAACCCTGTCTCCGCCCTGGTTTGCGCCACCATTTTTCTGTGGCCGGCCCTCAACGCCATGTTGGGGCTGGGCGGCCAGGGCATAACCGAGCGGCGGGCCGTGCTGGCAGCCCCCCTGCCGGAAAATGACGAGCGCGAGGATTACCTGCGTGCCTCGCTGGCCCCGGCCGATGATGGGAGGCTGCTGGCAACCGCCTTCAGTAAACAGGACAGCTCGGTCTTTTCCGGCCTCGCCCGGGCCGATTGCCTGATCATCCGCGCGCCCTTTGCGCCGGCCGCTTCAAAGGGTGATGCCGTCACAATCATACCGCTGGCCGGTGGCAGCCAGAGCATCTGATCCCCTCCCTGCCCTCCGTGATTCTTGACCTGAAATAAGAACTTTAATAGAACATAAATGTTTTTGTTTTGTTCTATGTCCAGTGATTGACCGGGGAATGGGTACTGATGCTGACACCTAAGCAACTTGAGCTTCTAAAATACATCGCGGGCCACGTGAGGAAAAAGGGCGTCTCGCCGTCCTTCGACGAGATGAAGGATGCGCTGGGGCTGAAATCCAAATCGGGTATTCATCGGCTTATTACCGGCCTCGAAGAACGTGGCTTTATCCGGCGGCTGCCCCACCGCGCGCGGGCCCTCGAAATATTGCGCTTTCCCGAAAACATGGGATCGCTGGAACAGGCCGACGATAAAGGCTTTTCGCCCAACGTCATCGAGGGTGGCTATGACGGTCGCGACGACGAAGATGAGGATGATGACGACAACGCGGAAATCCCCGACAACGGCATGATTAATCTGCCGCTCTATGGCCGGATCGCCGCCGGGCTGCCCATCGAGGCGATGCGCAATTCCGGAGAAACCTTCGATGTTCCCGCCTCCCTTCTCGGGGCCGGCGAGCATTATGCGCTAGAGGTGCAGGGCGACTCGATGATCGACGCGGGCATCCATGACGGCGACATCGCCATTGTCGAACATGCCGACAGCGCCGAGACCGGGACCATCGTCGTGGCCCTGGTGGACGACAATGAAGTCACGCTGAAGCGGCTGCGGCGGAAAAACAATTCCATCGCATTGGAAGCCGCCAACCCGGCCTATGAAACCCGAATATTTGGGCCCGATCAGGTCGCCATTCAGGGCAAGCTGCGGGCGCTGATCCGCCACTACTGATTTTTATTTCGGGTGCGAGGATAGCGGCTCCAGGGCCGCTTCCCGCCCCTACTCCCGACAGTTTCGGTTCTGATGGTGCCGCCATCGGACAAATACACGGCATGGGCGCCGTTTCGCCACACAGAAAATCGGTCGACGATTTCGAGGGGTCGGGTGCAGCGCCATTTTTTTACCGGCATACGGCTCACGACGAGGCTGGCCGTGACACAATCATCGGGCAACGCCGCCATGTGGTGAGCCAGGGCGATGACGTGGCCCTTTGAGCGGATTATGCATCCCAGCCCGTCGCACTGTGTTTTGGACAGGCGCGGCGCCAGGGCTCGCCCCTTTTTGCCGGGAGACACCCGTATGCCGGCGCGGCGGAGCCAGGTTTCCGCAACAAATCCCCGCGGCTGAGAAGAAAAAGCCAGCAACCCGTCCCGCTGTTTCACCGCCACCATCTTTCCGGTGTCGGAAATCAGAATGTCCGGCGTTTCAACCCAGGCGATGGCGGCGAATCCGGCCATGATCCCTATCATACCGAACCAGCGCCAGGCGGTTAGCCAAAGACACATCCAAAGCCCGCCCACCGCAATAAACCCCAGCCCCCAGGATGGCATAGGCGGAAAAGCCGCGACGGACCCGGGCAATGCCTGAACGAATTGGGCGATGGCGATAACCCCATCTATCCCCCATCCCATGGGAATGAGGGCCATCTGCTCCAGCCCCAAAGGCATCAGAAGAAAGCCCAGAATGGCAAAGGGCATGATCCACAATGCCGTCAGAGGCACCGCAAGAAAATTGGCCAGCATTCCGTAGAGGGCGATTTGATTGAAATGATAGAGTGCAAAAGGCGCCGTCGCCAAGCCGGCAACCAGCGTCGTCAGGAGCACCGCGCCGAAATAGGCCCCGATCCTTCTTGTCCGGGTCGCATGCCCCCCTGTGGTGCGTCTGACCAGGTTGAATTCATAGGTTGCGACCAGTGCCGTCACCGCGGCAAAGGACATCTGAAAGCTGACGCTCATCAGACTCTCGGGCGCCATCAATAAAATGACGGCCGCAGCCCAGGCGACCAAATTCATCGAGATCGCCGACCGATCGATAAGCACGGCGAGCATCACAAAACACAACATCAGAAAGGCCCGTTGTGTGGGGAGCGTGGAACCGGAGATCAGGAGATAGCCCAGACTGCCGAGCAACGCCGCAAGTGCCGCCCATTTCTTGATGGGATAGCGCAACGCACCCCGCTCCCACAGGGCAAGGGACAGCCGGACGGAGAAGAACAGCAACCCGGCAACCAGTCCGATATGCAAGCCGGAAATCGCCAACAGATGGGCCAGCCCGGACTCCCGCATGGATACCAGCACATCTTCCGGAATGG
>JABJKO010000086.1 GCA_018660305.1 Rhodospirillaceae bacterium | reverse complement strand
TCAGGCAAGCTTGGCGCGGACTTCGTCCGACACCGCCTGCGGTACTTGTTCGTAATGATCGAAATGCATCGTAAATTGCGCCCGGCCTTGGGTGGCTGAGCGCAGATTATTAACGTAACCAAACATGTTCGCCAGCGGCACCATGGCCGCGATGACCTGGGCATTGCCGCGGGGCTCGGTACCGGTGATATGGCCGCGACGGCGGTTCAGATCGCCCATCACATCGCCCACGTAATCTTCCGGCGTTACCACTTCAACCCGCATGATGGGCTCCAGCAATTTCGGCTTGGCCGACATCACCAATTCCCGGAAAGCGGAACGGGCCGCGATCTCGAACGCCATCACGGATGAATCAACGTCATGATAAGCGCCGTCCACCAGGGTGACTTTCCAATCGATCAGGGGAAAACCGGCCAGCACACCACCACTTGCAACCGAATGAATGCCTTTTTCGACGCCCGGGATATATTCCTTAGGCACATTGCCGCCGACGATCTTGCTTTCGAAAATCTCGCCCGAGCCGACTTCACCCGGTTCCAGCTGCAGCTTGATGCGGGCGAACTGGCCTGAGCCGCCGGTCTGTTTTTTATGGGTATAGTCCAGATCCGCCGGCCGGCCGATGGTTTCGCGATAGGCCACCTGCGGCGCGCCAACATTAGCATCGACCTTGAATTCCCGCTTCATGCGGTCGACCAGGATTTCCAGGTGCAATTCGCCCATGCCCTTGATCACGGTCTGGCCGCTCTCCGTATCCGAGGTCACCCGGAAGGAGGGATCTTCGTCCGACAGACGCTTCAAAGCGGCGCCCATCTTCTCCTGATCCTGTTTGGTCTTCGGCTCGACCGCGACTTCGATCACGGGATCGGGGAAGTCCATGCGTTCCAGGATCACCAGGTTCGAGGGGTTGGACAGGGTATCGCCCGTCGTGGTGTCTTTCAGGCCGCACAAAGCCAGAATATCTCCCGCACGCGCTTCCTTGACATCTTCGCGGCTGTTGGCGTGCATCAGCAACATGCGGCCGACCCGTTCGCGCTTGCCCTTGATGGAATTCAAAATGGTGCTGCCGCTGTCCAGAACGCCGGAATAGACCCGCACAAACGTCAACGACCCCACGAAGGGGTCGGTCATTACTTTAAAGGCCAGGGCGGCAAAAGGCTCGTCATCGGAGGATTGGCGTACGATCTCCTCCTCGCGGTCCGGATGGGTGCCGATAATGGCTTCAAGATCGGTCGGGGCGGGAAGGTAATCCACCACTGCGTCCAACAGGGGCTGCACGCCTTTATTCTTGAAAGCGCTGCCGCACAGCACGGGGACGAAATCTGCATTCAAGGTGCCTTTACGAATGCAGCGCTGGAGCGTCGCCATGTCCGGCTCGTTGCCTTCGAGGTAGGCTTCCAGCGCATCGTCGTCTTGTTCCACCGCCGTCTCGATCAGACGGGCCCGATAGTCGGCGGCTTCATCCTTCATGTTGTCGGGAATTTCGACGTAATCGAATTCCGCGCCCAGGTTTTCATTTTGCCAGATGATCGCCCGGTCATTCAAAAGATCGATCACGCCGGCGAATTCCGCTTCCGAGCCTACCGGCAATTGCAGCACCAGCGGCGTCGCGCCCAGGCGGTCGACCATCATATCGACACAACGGTAAAAATCGGCGCCCGTGCGATCCATCTTGTTCACGAAGCAGATGCGCGGAACGTTATATTTGTCAGCCTGACGCCAAACCGTCTCGGACTGCGGTTCGACACCGGCCACGGAATCAAACACCGCCACCGCGCCGTCGAGGACGCGCAAGGACCGCTCCACCTCGATAGTGAAATCCACATGCCCGGGGGTATCGATGATGTTGATGCGGTGGTCGCGCCAGTTGCAGGTGGTCGCGGCGGATGTGATGGTGATGCCGCGTTCCTGTTCCTGCTCCATCCAGTCCATGGTGGCGGCGCCGTCGTGCACTTCACCGATCCGGTGGCTGCGGCCGGTGTAATACAGAATGCGTTCCGTCGTCGTGGTCTTGCCGGCGTCAATATGCGCCATGATGCCGATATTCCGGTATCGCTCGAGCGGTGTGGTACGGGCCATCTTCAAATTTTCCTTGTTGCCGCCGAAATCACTGACTACCAGCGGTAATGGGAGAAGGCCCGGTTGGCCTCGGCCATGCGATGGGTGTCTTCGCGCTTTTTCACGGAGTTGCCACGGGCATTGGCGGCATCCAGCAGTTCGCCGGAAAGCCGCTCCACCATGGTGTTTTCCGAACGCGCCCTGGCGGCTGAAATCAACCAGCGAATGGCCAGCGCCTGACTGCGGTCCGAGCGCACTTCAATGGGCACCTGATAGGTGGCGCCGCCAACCCGGCGCGAGCGCACCTCGATCGCGGGTTTGACGTTTTCCAATGCCTGGTGGAAGGTCTGCACCGGATCCTGATGGGCCTTTTCCTCGATCCGGTCGAGGGCGCCGTAAAGGATGGTTTCCGCGATGGACTTCTTGCCGTGTACCATCAGACTGTTCATGAATTTCGTCAGCACCCGGTCGCCGAACTTTGCGTCGGGCAGGATGTCGCGTTTTTCCGCACGATGTCGCCTGGACATTTTGTCTTTCCCCTGTTGCCGCTATTTCGGGCGCTTGGCGCCGTATTTGGAACGGCGCTGACGCCGGTCCTTGACGCCTTGGGTGTCAAGGACACCACGAATGATGTGATAGCGGACGCCGGGCAGATCCTTGACCCGGCCGCCGCGGATCATCACCACGGAATGTTCCTGCAGGTTATGACCTTCGCCGGGAATGTATGACGTCACCTCAAAACCATTGGTCAGACGCACGCGCGCCACCTTGCGCAAGGCC
>JABJKO010000014.1 GCA_018660305.1 Rhodospirillaceae bacterium | reverse complement strand
CCGGCTTCGATCAGATCGCCCAGGGGATGGGTGGGCTCATGTCCATCACCGGCGAGCCCGGCCGCGGGCCCATGCGCGTCGGTATTCCCATCGCTGATCTTTGCACCGGGCTTTTCACCGGTCTCGGTATTCTGACGGCCCTGATCGAGCGGGATAAATCGGGAGAGGGTCAGTGGCTCCATTCATCGCTGCTGCAGTCACAGCTCTTCATGCTGGATTTTCAGGCGGCGCGCTGGCTTATGTCGGGTGAGGTGGCACCCCAGGTCGGCAACGATCACCCGACCAACCTGCCCACCGGGCTGTTCGAGACCAAGGATGGTACGGTGAATATCAGCGCCGCCGGTGACGCCATCTTCGGCCGGCTGGCCCGCGCGTTGGGCCATGATTCCTGGATCGACGATCCCGACTTCGCCCATAATGACGACCGGTTCCGCAACCGGGACAGGATGAATGCGCTGATCCAGGAAAAATTCTCGGAAAAAACCACGGCCGAGTGGGTCGATCAATTGACCGAGGCCGGCGTGCCGTGTGGCCCGGTCTACAATATCGATGAGGCCTTCGCCGACCCGCAGGTCCAGCATCTCGGCGTTGCCCAGCCTGTCGACACCGTGCCCTTTGGCGAAACGGAATGCGTCGCCCAACCCATACAACTCACCCGCACACCCACGGGTCGGCCCAGCGCGCCGCCGGAGCGCGGCGAACATACCGACGAGATTTTAGAAAGTCTGGGCTACAGCGCCGCCGACATCGCCGATTTCCGCGAACGGACTATCGTCTGACACCCGTCTTTGTCGTGCTCCCCGGCGGGAGGACCTGCGCGGCGATGCGCGATGCGGCGCCGGTGGCTTTCACCACGAAACGGTCAAACAGGCGTCCAGTGGCGCGGTTAAGCGCGGTGATCGCCGATTCCACACTGTCACCGGTGTCCGGTTCCTCCTCCGTGAAGCTGTCGACGAGGACCAGAGAGTTGTTCGAGAGCCGCACCAATGCCAGTTCCATTTCCACAAAGACCCGCGGCGGCCCGCCACCCAGCAGCCGTTCGAGGCGCTTGATTTTCCCGCTGACCTGATAATCGGCGCGCACTCTCAGATCCGGTGTGACGACCGAATGGGCGATCTGGCTGCGCCGCAGATAAGCCACCAGCTGTTCCTGCAGCATGCGCGGCGGGGCACCGGTCCAGTAATGATAATTATGCTGCTGAACCTCGTGCGGCGCGCCACTTTCGCTATAGAGCAACGGCCGTTCGCGGAGCAGCCCATCGGCCTGAAACAGTTCGACCCGCATGACACCAGCGAACCGCGCGTCAGACTTGGTTTGCGCCGGGGCGGCGACCAGCAGCCGGTAGTAATGATCACGCGGCACCGGCGGCGCGGACCCCAGGCAGCCGGCAAGAAACGGGATGAACAGAACCGGAAGGAGGATATTTTTTGTCATCTGACTGCCTGCGAATTCCTATTGCGGGGCCGAGACCGGCACGTCTTTACGCTGCGTATCGTCGGGTGACGAACCGCCCAGCAGCAGGCCCGGGTTTTGGCGGATCAGGCGGCTGAACTCGTTCATATTGCGGGCGGTGCCGGAGATGTTGTGGTTGAAATTGTCGATGTTGCGGGCCAGCGATTGGAGGATGTACTGGGTATCCTTGAGCGCCGTGTTGACCTGGCCTTCGCTGGTTTTCACCAACCGATCCACGTTGGCGACGATGCCGTTAATCTGGTTTAGCGTGCCGTCGAGGGTCCCGCTGATGGCGACGAATTTCCGCGAGACCTGCTCCACATTGCTAACCACGTGACCGACGCCCTGCACGTTCTGATCCGACAGCATGGTCTGTACCGACCCCAGCGTCTTGTTGAGCCTTTCGGAAAATGTCAAAAGCTGGTGGGCGATTTGCGGCACCTCGCCTTGCAGCCCCGCGGCCAGCATGTTGATAGATTTCACGAACTGGGAAAAATCGTTGGCGATGAGCCCATCGACATTGGCAACCAGCCCCGCCACGCGTTCAACCATGGGGCGCAGGCTGTTTTTGGAGAGCTCACCGAAATCGCCGGCGATGCTTGCCATGGCGGCGAACATATCGGGGGATGGGGCGCTGGCAATCTGCGCACCCGGCGCGAGCGATGCTTTTGCCTTGCCGCGCCTGATATCGACGGTCTTGGCGCCCAGAAAGGTCGAACTGCCGATGGTGGCAACGCTGTCGGCGGGGATTTTCCAACCTTCGAGCACCCCGATATCCAGATGGAACACCATGGCACCATCCCTGGCGACCGGCCGGATGTCCTCGACCTGCCCCACCGGATAGCCTTCATAGCGAACCTGGGTGCCGAATTTGATATCGGCGACGTTCTCGAAAAGCACCACATAGCGGTCATAGGACCCGCCTCTGCCGCTCAGGATGATGGTCGCCCCGATGGCAATGGCGATCATGGTGATCACGAAAAGCCCAAGAAGGCCATAATTCATGTTTTTGTTCAGCATAACGGCGCCTTTTTTCGCGGTTTCGGCCACATCAGACCTCTCCCGTCAGACGTTTCAGATAGGATTCCGCATCGACAACGGTATCTTCCGCCCGTCGGCTTAACAGATTTTGAATACGCTCGTTATCGCTCCGGCGGATGCCCTCCACGGTGTCGACAATCAGGATTTTTCCCTGATCGAGAATTGTTACCCGGTCGGCGATCTTGAACGCGCTTTCGAGCTCATGGGTGACCACGACGATGGTCATATTGAGGGCATCGCGCAGCAGCAGGATCAGATCGTCGAGGGCCGACGACACCACCGGATCCAGCCCCGCCGAAGGTTCGTCGAAGAACAGCAGATCCGGGTCCATGACGATGGCCCGTGCCACGGCGGCGCGCTTGAGCATGCCGCCCGACAGCTCAGACGGCATCAGATCGCCGAACCCGGCGAGCCCGACCACCTCGAGCTTGAGACGCGCCATGATTTCCATGGTCTTGGCATCGAGCTTGGTATGCTCGCGCAGCGGCAGCATGAGATTTTCGAGCACGGTCATGGAGCTGAACAGGGCGCCGCCCTGAAACGCGACGCCGATCTTGCGCCGCATCTGCATCATTTCCATGGAAGACGCCCTGGTGATATCGAGCCCCAGCAGATCGATGGATCCCGCATTTGGCCGGTCGAGCCCCACCAGATGACGCAGCAGGGTCGATTTGCCCGATCCGCTGCCGCCCATGATGACCATGATCTCGCCGGGTTCGATGGTCAGATCGATATCGAACAGGACCTGGCGGGCGCCGTAATAGGTCTGCAACCCGCTGATGCGGATCACCGGTTCCTCTGTTTCGCTCCTGTCCAATGCTGCTACCGCCATCGTCCTATCCGATCGTAGCCACGTAAGCGAAGATCATATCGGCGATGATGATCGCGGCGATGGACTGGACCACGGCGCGGGTGGTCATGCGCCCGACCCCCTCGGCGCCACCCTGAGCCAGCGCGCCGTTGAGCGAGGAGACGATGGCGACCAGGGCGGCGAACAGAGCGCTCTTGGTCAGGCCGTGCCACAGATCATGTACCGAGAGAGCCGCCATCACCTCTGAAAAATAAGCCGGAAAACTGATATCGAGCGACGGGGTGACGATGAATCCCGCGGCGGTCAAGGCGACCACATTGGCCCACATGGTCAGACACGGCACCACGATAATCATGGCGATCAGCGCCGGGGCGACCAGAAACCGAACCGGTGCGATGCCGATCACACGCAGCGCGTCAACTTCCTGATTGATGATCATGGTGCTGAGACGCGCGGCCAACGCCGAACCTGACCGGCCAGCAATCAGAATACCGATGATGAGGGGAGCGAATTCACGGACCACCGACAAAGCAATCCCGACCATGGCAAAGGATTCCGCGCCGAACAGGCCGAGACTGTAAAGGCTCTGGATAGCCAGCATGATTCCGATGGTCGCGGAGAGTAATGTCGCGATGGGCAGCGCCGCGATCCCGACCTCAAGCATCTGGGTGGCGACGGCATTTAACCGGACCGGCTGCTTGCGGCGATGACCGATTGCCATCCAGTACAGCGCTTCACCAAATAACGCGCCCGCCTGCCCGGCTTCCTCTACGCCGCGCACCAGCCGCTGTCCCATGGTTACCCCCACCGGCATTGATCAGGCCCTCACCGGGATTCCGCCAGGGCGGAATTGAGATCCGGATAGATGGAGAAGACCTTGTCGAGACGGGCCAGCCTGAACACTTTCAGCGCCTCGGCACTGACCGCGATCAGGGCAAGCGCCGTGCCGTTCTTGGCAGCGCTCTGGAGAGCCTCCACTAAGCTCGCAATCCCCGAACTATCGATATAGGCGACCCGCGACAAATCAACCAGGACGTCGCGCCCGCGACCAACGCATTCCAACAGCTCGCTACGCACTTCGGGGGCCCGGTCAAGATCGACATCGCCTTCCAGAGCGACGATAACGCAACCGTCCTGTTCGCTAATTTGATCGGTCAAGGGGATGTCTCCACACGCTTGGTCATCTCAAGCACATTGCCAATTCCGTCCGGATTGGGGCGGAACTCGGCACTATCCATAAGCTCTTCGATAAAATGCACGCCCAGACCGCCGGGCCGCACATCCGCCAGATCACGTGGTTTGATTTTCTTGGGATCGACAGCGGGCGCGAAATCGGCGATCCGCACCACGATGCCGTCTTCGGTCCGTGCCAGTGTCAGCAGAATGTCACCGGTCTCGAGACCGCCATAGCCATGCTGCATTACGTTCTGGCAGGCTTCGCCCACTGCCAGCACCAGCTCCTGGGTCGAGGTCGGGTCGAGACCGCAATAGGTGGCGGCGTTGCGTACCGTCGAGCGCACCAGCGTCATCCGGTCCGGACGCGCGGGAAAGCGGATCTCGACGATCATATCCTCCGGGCTAACGACCGGCTGCCGCGTCATCCGGCGGCCTCCATGTCAATCTTTCCGCCGGCGACCCAGCTATCGTCGATGGCGATGGCGGTCAAATCGTCGCGCGCTTCCCAACCTGCTTCTTCATCGAGCATGCGGATCAGGGATTCCAGCCGCTCGGCGGGGGGCGCGGCCGCATGGGCTTCGACGATCTGGATCAGCCCATCGACCCCAAGCTGCTCTCCGCTGGCATAGCGGTATTCGGTCAGCCCATCGCTAAAGACGTAAAACTCTCCGCCATCCAGCACGACTTTCTCGTCGCCGAACGCATTGCCCGCCAGAATACCGAGCGGCGGTGCGTCCGCCGGGAAGGTCTCGTAGTTCCGGTCCTTGCGGCGCAGCAGCGGCGGCTCATGACCGGCATTGGCGAATGTCACGCTGCCGTCGCGGGTCGAATAGCGCCCGGCCACCATGGTTACAAACATGCCGCGCGACGCGGTTTCGCACAGTTCCGTATTGATCGCCGCAAGCAATTCCGCTGGGCTTTCGATCCGCTTGCTGAGACAGTGGAACAGCCCGATGGTCTTGGCCATGAGCAGCGCGGCGCTCATGCCCTTGCCGGAGACATCCCCCAGCGCGAAGACATAATCGCCGTCATCGGTGGCATAGAAATCGAAAAAATCCCCGGAGACCTGGCGGGCCGGCAGATTGACCCCCCAGATGGGCAGCGCGTTGGGATCGCATCCCGGCTGCAGACTGCGCTGCAATTCGGTCGCCAATATAAGATCCTGCGCCACCCGGTCACGGCGCAATAGTTCGGCTCGCAACGCCACCTCTGTGCAGCAATAGCCGGCAAGCTGGGCGACAGCCTCGACAAAGGCGCGATCGGCCGCCGAAAACGGCAGCGCCGCAACTGCCTCAGCGCCCCCCTTGCGACGAATGCCCAGGGCCGCGATGGTCAGTTGCTCCGCCTCCGACCCAACGTCATGGGCGATAATCGGCAGCAGCAATCCCCACGAGCCGGCGGAGGGGTTTAGGGAAACGGTCTCGAGCGGTTCCAGGACCGCGCCGTCACAATTGCCGCCGATCTGCTCGAGGATGGCGGGTAAAACGGTCTTCAATCCTTTGAGCGGGTCGCCGGACGCTTCAAGACAGGCGCCGATGTCCCCCAGCGCGCGCAGCCGCGCGGCGCTCAAGCGCTCGTTTTCCCCTGAATTTCTGCGGTTTTCCATGGCTTCCCGCCAGCAATGGCCGCCCGACCCGTATCGGACCTATTCACGATATGGTGAAAACATTAACAACCGGCTTTTAAGCGCGCTTTTCGGGCCTTAACGGAGATGGCCAGGTAACCTTACCTGGCAAGGGGTGAGTGTCGGTGGATTTTACAACCGCTGAAACCGTTAACATTTGTTAACTATCGTCAGCCGCCCAAAAGGCCGAATTAACCCGACTGGCACAATTCTTGCATTCACACAGGGATGGGAGAGACGCGTGAGTCCCGGTTGGCATAACAAAGACAACCCCGATCGTCAGAATTTCCCTTTCAAGCAGTGGTGGGCCAACACTGCCTGAGGAGGCATCGATGCATAAGATTTCCGTTCTGGCCCTCACCCTTGGCGCGCTTGCCATAAGCGCCGCGCCGGCCAACGCGGCCCCTGTCATTTGGGATACTGGCGCCGGCGATTGGAATACCGGCGGAAACTGGGACACTGGAAACGTACCGACGGGCGCTGATTTGGCATTCATCAACAAGGGCGGTGTGGCGAACCAGACCAACATGTCCATATTGGTGTTTGACCTCAATATTGGGTATCGCACCAGCGGCGTGCCGTTTCCCGGCAACCTTGGTACCGGCACCCTCAATGTGACCAATGGGGACACTAGCCTATTTGGTGATCTCTCGGTTGGGGTCACCGAATTTCCGGGGGCCATCATAGGGTCGGCGGGAAGCTCGAACGGGTCTCTCACGACCATTGGCGGCGTCTCGTCCGATGGCACTGTGAGAACGCAAGATGCAAGGATCGGGTATTTCATAAATGGCCCCCTCGGCACGGCCACCGGAAATGTCGACATTCAAAACGGGGATTTAATTGGGTTCTTGGACACGTTGTCGGTCGGACGCAGCGACAGTTTCGGCAACGGCAATGGTACCTTAACGGTTGGGGGCAGTGACGGTGTCCTCGGGTACAGAGAAGTCATAATCGGCGCTGCCGGCAGCATTGCGACCGGAAATGGCACGGGCATTGTAGATGTCCAGAACGGCGATCTAATCGGGTTTGGCGCGAACCGCCTATTGCGGGTCGGGTCGTCGGTTGGCAGCGGCACCGGTGACGGCATGCTGTCGGTCGCTGGCAATGTTAGCGACTTTGGCGACATCTTTGTCGGAAGGAACGAGAGCACCGGCGACGGAATTGGCGAACTGACCGTCGGCGGTACTTTCACACCCGAGGCCGCCGGCGACGGCAACGTCTACATCGGATTGTCCGAAGGCACCGGCCTAGCCAACGGTACAGTGGTAGTTGGTCAGGGAATGGTTGATCTGGGCTCCCTGTCTGTCGGCTTCGGTTCGGGCACATTCGGCCCCGGAACTGCAACGGGCGATCTGACGGTGCTATCGGGTGGCATTGATGGCCGCAACGGCGGCGACGGGCTAAGCGTTGGCTTTACCCGCGGGGCGTCAACCGCCATGGGCACGGTAAACGTTACCGGTGACGTCAAGGACCTGCGCGCGGTCGACATCGGCGTCATTGACAAATTTGGGGTCGACGGCTTTGGCAACGCAACCGGCATCGTCAACATTATGTCGGGGAACCTGAGCGCCGGAACCAATGTTGCGCGGAACCTGCGGATTGGCTGGAATGATAGCCTTGGGACGGCTGATGGCACGCTCTCCGTCGGGGG
>JABJKO010000015.1 GCA_018660305.1 Rhodospirillaceae bacterium | reverse complement strand
GGCCGTGACCTTCGAGGATGGGCGGACTGGCACGGTCCGAGCCGATCTGCAGATCAGAGACGCCAAAACGACGGACGCGGGCCCGGCCGCGGCGGCCGCCGAGTAAGCTACAAGGAGACGCCAAAACATGGCCCCCAACGATATTGCCGCCTCTCCCAATATCTTGCCCGGCGTGACAACGCCAGACGGGCGTACTATTGGCGATATAATCCTCAATGTGGAAGATGTCAGCCTCGCCTTTGGCGGTGTGAAAGCCCTAAGCAGCGTCAGCTTTAACGTCTTCGAGGGTGAAGTCCGAGCCATCATCGGGCCGAACGGCGCCGGCAAGAGTTCAATGCTGAATTGTATCAATGGTTTTTATAAGCCGACGGAAGGGACGATCACTTTTAAAGGTGAATCCCATGCCGCCATGCAAACCTACGAAGCCGCCAACCAGGGGATCGCTCGGACCTTCCAAAATATCGCCTTGTTCCGCGGCATGACTACGCTGGATAACATCATGACGGGCCGAAACTTGCAGATGAAAACGAACTTCATCATGCAAGCGTTATACTACGGGCCGGCTCTTAAGGAAGAGTTAGAAAACCGCGAAGTCGTCGAACGTGTCATCGATTTCCTGGAAATTCAATCGATCCGGAAAACCGTTGTCGGCCGCCTTCCTTACGGTCTGCAAAAACGCGTCGAACTGGCCCGGGCCCTGGCGTCCGAGCCGGACATGCTGTTGCTGGACGAACCCATGGCCGGCATGAACCACGAGGAAAAAGAGGACATGTGCCGCTACATCCTCGACGTGAACGATGAATTTGGGACGACCATCGTCCTGATCGAACACGACATGAGCGTGGTCATGGATATTTCTGACCGCGTCGTCGTCCTGGATTACGGACAAAAGATCGCTGACGGCACCCCAGACGAGGTGCGCGGCAATCAGCGGGTCATCGACGCCTATCTTGGCGTTCAACACGATTAACAAGGAGCGCACGGTACCATGGAAGTCTTCAACACATTCTTCATTGCGCCCTTCGCGGACATGATCGACAGTCCGATATTCCTTTTGGAAGTGGTGATTGGCGGGATCCTAGCCGGCATTATGTATTCCTTGGTGGCGCTCGGTTTCGTTCTGATCTACAAGGCCTCCGGCGTTTTTAACTTCGCCCAAGGCGCGATGGTGCTATTCGCAGCGCTGACCCTAGTGGGGTTGATGGAGCATTCTGTGCCCCTAGTCCTGGCAATCCTTGTCACGCTCGCCGTCATGATCGGATGTGCATACCTAATTGAACGCTGGCTGCTGCGGCCCTTGGTCAACCAGGCACAGATCATTCTGTTCATGGCGACCATTGGCCTCAATTTCGTTTTCGAAGGCGGTGGTCAAATCGTTTGGGGATCAAACGTCAAAAAACTGGACGTCGGCATTCCGGAGAAATCCTTTGAAGTGGGCGGCGTCCTGCTCAACACCTTTGATTTGACGGCGGCCCTTGTCGCAGCGGTGTTGGTTGGATTTTTAGCCATTTTCTTCCAGAAGACCACTGTTGGCCGCGCGCTTCGGGCAGTCGCGGACGATCACCAAGCCGCACTCGCGGTTGGTATCCCCCTGAAGACAATCTGGGTCATCGTCTGGTCGGTCGCGGGCTTCGTTGCGCTTGTTGCCGGTATCATGTGGGGCGGCAAGGCGGGCGTGAGTTTCTCGCTGGCCTTGATCGCGCTTAAAGCCCTCCCCGTTTTGATCCTTGGCGGATTTGAATCGGTTCCGGGCGCCATTATCGGCGGTCTCTTAATCGGTATCTTCGAGAAGGTTTCGGAAGTCTACTGGGGCCCCGCCTTCGGCGGCGCCATCGAGGGGTGGTTCGCCTACATGGCTGCCCTGGTGTTCCTAATGTTCAGACCACAAGGTCTGTTCGGCGAAAAGATTATCGAGAGGGTGTGAGCGCATGTTCTATCGCGAGGCAGGTCAGTTCAAATCGAGCTACCAGGCCGATCAGGCCATCTTCCCGATCATCCAGGATCGCTGGTTCATGGCGTTGGTCATCGCTGTGGCCTTCGTGCTGATTCCTAACTTCGCCGACGAATATTGGCTTCAGGCGGTGATCATCCCATTCTTGATCATGTCTCTGGCGGCCATCGGCCTCAATATCCTTACAGGGTATGCCGGTTTGGTCAGTCTAGGAACCGGTGCGTTTATGGCCGTCGGCGCCTATGCCACCTACAAGATCTCCACCGCCTTTCCCGAATTAAATATCAT
>JABJKO010000346.1 GCA_018660305.1 Rhodospirillaceae bacterium | reverse complement strand
TGATTTCACGGAACGCCGTCCACAGCATGCCCGCCGCTTCAGGCTTCTTGCCGGTGACCTTGGTGTAGAACTTGTCGAACGGCATCATGTCGAGATTTTTGCCCAGATCGGGGGGCGACCAGACACGGGTGCCATCGTCGAACGGATAGTAGAAAAGCCCGATCGCCTGGCCGGTTTTGATCAATGTCGGCACCACTTTGGCGCGGAAAGACGGCTGGGATTCGGTGAGATAATCGCCTTCGCCCTGCAGTATGGCCACTCGAGCCTTGGATGTGCCGCGATAACCGGTGACATATTTATATTTGAGACCGAGCATATCGAGCACGATGCGTTCGCGAAGATCGAGACTGCTCTGGGGGCGCAATCCCAACAATGTGAAGCCTTTGGTCTTCATAATGTCTTCGGGTTTTTTGATGCCCGGTGCGACATCGGTGCGCATATAGGCATAGGACGAGCCGGACGCGGTGGCGATCAGTCCAAATGACGCCGGATCGACCTTTACGCCACGATCCTTAAGCGGCTTGAAGGCCTGGGTCGATGCCAGAGCCGTGAAATAGCCCATGGTGTAGCCGTCTTTGCGGGCTTTTGCGCCCAGATAGTTGGTGGCAACGGTGCCGCCGGCGCCGGCCATGTTCTTGCTGATAACCTGGGGTTTGCCAGCGATAACCCGGCCAATATGACGCGCGAACAGCCGCGCTTCGATGTCGGTGGGGCCGCCGGCGCTGTAATTGATCAGCACGGTAAGGCGTTTGTCCTTGTAGACGTCTTTCGCAGTCGCAGTTCCGGCGGTTGCGAGTGCGATTACACTCGCCGCGGCCAGAAGTTTTGTGAATGTCGGCATCGTCGTGATCCTCCTGTAAATTATTGAAATTTTTTCGGCTTCTTACGAGCCGTTATGTGCTCACGCAACCACCTGGCTAGCAGCACTACGCAAATCCAGACTTAACGCTGACGGTACTATTTTGGATTATTGCAAAGAATACTACAGACGGAAATTCTATCTGTCATCCCGGCTCATCCTGGCGCGAAAGCAACCCCGTTGACCATGGCATGGTCGGTTTGGGGAAGTTCAATTTTATGATCCGATTGAGGTTAAGGGCCGTGGATCCCATCCACGGCCCTTATAGCCTGTCCCTAGTTGGTTTTTTTCGACGTTACTTTGTCGACATAGCCCTTCAGGAAGGTGATTACGTCGGGCGACAATTTGATACTCGCCTTGGTAATCCTCTCGGCCACCGCGCCAATGTCGTACTGCGGTACGAAACTGACTGTCTTCATCGAATCCTTGGCAAATTGCGGATCGTTATTGAGCCCGTGGACAGCCTTCCGCAGGGCCATTAGCGCCGCTTTCGGCGATCCTGGCGGCATCACGATCGAGCGTTGGGCCATGCCGGACGCACGGTTAACCTCGCGGAATACCTTCCACATAATTCCGGACGGCTTCGTGCCTTTCACTTTCTCGTAGAAATCGTGGAACGATGTGACATTCAGCCCTTTGGCCAACCGGGGCTGTGCCTTGACCGTGGTGCCGTCGTCGAACGGATAATACCAAAGGCCGATCGCCATGTTGGTGTCGATCAGGGTCGGTACAACCTTGGCCCGATAGGACGGCTGCGATTCATTGTGCATCTGCGCCTCGTTCTGCATCACGGCCACGCGCGCCTTGGAACTGCCGCGATAACCGGTGACGTACTTGTGCTTGATGCCGAGCAAGTCCAGCGACAACCGCAACATAATGTCCTTGCTGCTGTAGGAGCGCAGACCGGAAACAGTCAGCCCGTGCGCCTTCATGACGTCCACTGGCTTGTTGATGCCGGGCGCCATGTCCTTGCGGATATAGGTGAAGGAGGTGCCTGCCTGGGTGGCGACCAGGTCGAATTTCCCGATGTCCACCTTGAGACCCTTATCCTTCAGCGGTTCGAAGGCCTTCGTTGCCGCGATCGCGGTGAAATAGCCGATTGTGCGGCCGTCCTTTCTCGCCTTTTGGCCGAGAAAGTTCGTCGCGACCACACCGCCCGCGCCCGCCATATTCTTGCCGATGACCTGCGGGTTGCCAGCAATATGCTTGCCGATATTGCGGGCGAACAGCCGTGCTTCGACATCGGTCGGGCCGCCGGCGCTGTAATTGATGAGAATGGAAAGGCGTTTGCCCTTATAGAAATCCGCCGCATTCGCTGTTCCGGCGGCGGTGAGCGCTAACACGCTCGCAGTGGCTAATAGTTTTGTGAGTGTCGGCATTGTAATGATCCTCCTCTGATCAATGTGTTCGTTCAATACTTTGTCTGGCTTCTTGCGAGCCATTGGATACACGTCGACCGTCGGGTAGCGACTAAGCGCAACATTACTACAAATACCGACGGACTACTCTTAGAGGCTCGATGTACAAACGGGCTCGAGCCGGTCGTCGAACAATCTGGGCTCTATAGACGGAATTCAATTCCGTCATCCCGCCTTTCGGTCATAGGTTCCGACACCGGGCCGGAAGGATTTTGAATCGAGGAACTGGCGCATGCCCGCCTGTCTTCCCTGTTCCTTGTCGACCCGCTGCAGCGCATCGCTTTTGCACCGCAGATAGTCGGACGCCTGATCCATGGACATGTGGCGGACTGAGCGGATCGCTTCCTTGGTATATTGAATGGCCCACGGGTTTTTCTTCATCAGCTTGCGGGCAATCTTCAGGGTCTCGGCTTTGAGCTTGGCCTTCGGCACGGAGAAATTGACGAACTTCATGGTCGCCGCTTCCTTGCCGTTAAAGGTATCGCCGGAGATGGAATACCACATGGCGTCTCGGGCGCTCATCACCTGGTTGACGTTCCAGCCAACCAGCCCGCCGGGAATGTGTCCCCAGTTGATTTCCGAAATGCCGAACGTGGCTTCGTTGGCGGCGATGGCTACATCACAGGAGACGATAGGTGTCAGCCCGCCGCCAAAAACAAATCCGTTGACCATGGCGATGGTCGGTTTGGGAAAATTCATCAGGCGGTGAGACCGCCAGCTGTCCGAGGCATGGGACGCCCGCGCCTTGGCGATGGGGTCGCTGCCGAGACCGCGGAAATAAAGTTTCAGATCCTGACCGGCGCAAAAGGAATTGCCGGCACCGGTAATGATCACGAGCTTGGTGTCCGGGTCGGTCGCCAGCAATGTCAGCGCATCGTCCATGTCGTGATGAAGCTGTGGGCTCATGGCGTTGCGTTTTTCGGGACGGTTCAGGATGACGAAGGTGATGCCATCCTTGCGCTGATCGACGAGGACGGTTTCGAAATTGTATTTCGATGCAGCTTTGGCCTTGGTTACTTTCGATGTCGCGCGCTTCGCTGCCGGTTTGCGCTTTGCCGCGGGTTTGCGCTTGGTGGCTGTCTTTGTCGCCATTGTTCAGTCTCCTTGGTTATCGGTGGAATTGTTTAACAGCCCGTCATCCGTATTTGCGCAGGACATTGCGGGCGATGACCATTTTCATGATTTCGGTGGGTCCTTCGGTGATGCGGAAGCTGCGGGACTGCCGCCAGAAATTCTCAATGGGCAGATCCTTGGTCAATCCGAGCCCGCCATGGACCTGCATGCATCGGTCGGCGGCGCGGAAACCCAGCTCGTCGGCGTACATTTTCTGCACAAACCCGTCGGTGCGATCCATCTGGCCCTGCGAGGCGCGGTCGGCCGTGTTGTAGACCATCAGACGCGCCGCCTGCAGTTCCACGTAGGTGTCGGTGATCATCCACTGCACCGCCTGCCGGTTGGCCAGCTTTTCGCCGAATGTGACACGTTGCTGGGCATACTCGCACATCAGGTCGAGACAGCGCTGCGCCGTGCCGACGCCGCGCGCGCCATGTTTCAGCCGGCCATTGGCGAGAAAACGCTGGCCCAGGGCAAAGCCCTGGCCTTCTTCGCCGATGCGCTGCTCCACCGGCACGCGGACATCCTCGAAATGGATTTCGCATGGCCAGTCGCCCATCATGGTCTCGAACTTGGTGGTGATATTCACGCCGGGTGTGTCCATATCCACCAGGAACATGGAGATCCCGCCACGCGATCCTTTTTCACGATCCGTTGCCGCGAGAAGCTGTGCGAAATCGGCCTCATCGGCGCCGGTGATGAAGCGTTTGGTGCCATTGATGACATAATGGTCCCCGTCCCGGACGGCAATTGTCCGCATGCCTCCGGGATCGCCGCCGGCATCGGGCTCGGTCTGAGCGAAGCAAGCCTCCTTTTCTCCGTTGAGCACCGGATAAAGGTACCTGTCCTTCATTTCATCGGAGAGTTCATAAAGAGGGGCGCGGACCTGCGGGCCCATGAGACCGCCGAGACCCCTTGTGGGCACCGCGACAGTGCGGCCCAACTGTTCCCACACGATGACCAGCGACATGAGGTCGGCGCCCATCCCGCCATATTCCTCGGGGACTTCCATTTTCCAGAGGCCAAGTTCTTTTGCCCGCGCATGGAATTTTTCCCGCCATTCCGGTTTTAGCTCTCCGTCTTCACCGATGGTCTCCATCTCGACGGGGATCATTTCGTCGTCGACGAAGCGTTGCATGGTATCGCGGAACATCTGGTGTTCTTCGGATAGCGGGTAATCCATCAATCAGTCTCCCAAGTTTGTTCTTTTTGTCCCGTTCAGCATGTTCCGCTTGAATGGGACCGAAATCAACCGTCTGTCTGGCAAGCGATGGGCCGGATGTCCACCGCCCGGACTCCCTTGCCCTTTTCGCGGACGATCAGAGGGTTGATCTCCAAATCCGCCAGCCACGGTCTGTGATCGAGGAAGAACTTTGACAGACCGCAGATGGCATCGACCAGCGCCTTGCGATCGGCCGGCTTGCCGCCCCTGAATCCTTTCAACAAAGCGTTGACCGACAATTCTTCGAGCATCTCGCCGGCGACCCGGGCACTGACCGGCAGCATCCGGAAGGCGGTGTCCTTGACCAGTTCCACCATGATACCGCCGGCGCCCACCACCATGACCGGACCGTAAAGCGGGTCCTCCCGCACGCCGACGATCATCTCCACGCCGGAAACCATTTCCTGGACCAGAAAACCGGAGATGGAGGCTTTGGGCGCGGCCTTGCCAAATAATTTGATGAGGTCCTTCGCCGCCTCCTGGACTTCTGACTTGGATCTGAGGTTGAGCCGAACGCCACCCACCTCGGTTTTGTGGCTGACCTCCGGCGAGACAATCTTGAGGACGACGGGGAAGCCGATTTTCTGCGCGGCGGCAGCCGCAGCCTTCGCGGTTTTGGAAAAAATCGATTTCGGCGGTGGAACTTTCGCCGCTTTCAGGGATTGCTCTATCCGACCCGGCTGGATCGCCGCTTTCTTCCCGCGAGGCTTTGGAAGCGCCGGTATCTTGCGTCCGGCCCGTTTGCCGTAGAAGGCCAGCGCCTTCATGGCGCGGACGGTCTCCGGCATGGATTGCAGATGGGGGATACCCGCCTCGTCCTGAAACTGTCTGCCGTACTCCGATGGCGCATGGCCCATCCGACAGAATGCGAATATGGGCAATGTGGTCCGGTCGGCGAGCTCTCGGAGGGCTTCGGGGCTCTTGCCGCCCGGCGCGTTGGGTGTACGCGCCTCGAAGGCGACCATATGGATTTGCTGATCCTTGGATACCGCTTCGCAGACCCGCATGTAATTGCGTTCATCGGCGAAACCGGCCTGGCCGCAATCCATCGGGTTCTGAAGCGGCATATCGGGGCCGACCAGCTTTCGGATCGCCTTTGACGTGGCGGGTGACAGTTGGGGCATGCGGGCGTTTTCCTGACCGGCATGATCATGCATCAGATCAACCACGCCGCCGGAGTTGGACATGAAGGCCATCCCGTCGCCTTTTGGCAGCCGGCCTGACTGGAAGGCCAGCGCGGTTTCGATCATGTCGTCCAGCGAGGGGCACAGCACGATGCCGTAGCGCTCGCACAGGGCCGCGAATACATCATAGTCGCCGGCGATGGCGCCGGTGTGGGATTGCGCCGATTTTCGAGCGCCTTCGGTCTGGCCCACTTTTACGGCGAGGATCGGTTTGCCCGCTGCATGAGCTTTTCGGGCGGCTTCCTTGAAGGCGTCCGGGCGGCGGATACCTTCGACCATAAGAATGATCAGTTCGGTCTCGGCATCTTCCACAAGGAAGTTCACATAGTCGGCCGCATCCAGGCTCAATTCGTTGCCCGAAGACACCAGATAGCTGAAACGAATGCCCCGCTCGGCGGCCGTGAGACCCCAGGCCTGCAAGGTGCCGCCGCTTTGAAACACCCCCCCGACCCGGCCCGGCGGTAGATTGTTGAAGTTGGGATTGGGATAGAGAAACAGCTTCTCCCGCAGCGAGACATTACCCATGCAGTTGGGGCCGCAGGCGACGAGACCGGAAGTTTCGCAGAGTTCTTTCAATGCCGCGCCACGGGCGTGAAATTCCGGATCTTCTCCCTCTCCGATGCCGGATGAATAGATCAGCGCCGATTTGAGCCCGCGGTCGACGCCATCCTTAAGCGACGACAATATGTGGGCTGCCGGTATGATCATCAGAGCGAGGTCGGGGGCTTCGGGCAGCGACGCGAAATCAGGATAGCAATCCATGCCCCATAATTTTTTCCGTGACGGGTTGATGGGAAAAATGCGCGCCGGCGAGTTGGTCGCTGTCAGATTGGCATAAATACTGACCGGCCATCGGGCGCGATCGGACGCGCCGACAATGGCGACAGAGCGCGCACGCAAAAGCGGATGCGGTGACCGGAACATGATGATAATGCCTCGCCCTGTTACAATTGTTTGTTTTATGGGAAGCGATGATCAAGACGTCCGATGGGGTTGTCAATGTCGGGCGTTGGATTTGACCGGCCCAATTTTGAGGGTTAGAACGGGCCGTAAGGCTCGATAAGGGCCATTAATTGGCTGGGAGGCACAGAATGTCAGAGACGTTTCGGGCATTGGTTCTGGAAGAAGCAGACAAAAAAGTCTCTGCCTCCATTCAGGAACTCGACATTGCTCAATTGCCGGAAGGCGATGTGACGGTCGATGTCGCCTATTCAACGCTGAACTATAAAGACGGCATGGTTCTGAACGGGATCGGGCGTCTCGTCCGCACCTACCCTCATGTTCCCGGTGTGGATTTTTCCGGCACTGTCTCTGCCTCCGACTCCCCCGATTACAAGGTGGGTGACAAAGTAATCCTGACCGGCTGGCGGGTCGGCGAGGCGCACTGGGGTGGTTACGCCGAGAAAGCCCGCGTGAAATCCGACTGGCTGGTGCCCTTGCCCGACGGGTTGACGGAGAAGCAGGCCATGGCGTTGGGGACGGCGGGCTTTACGGCCATGCTTGCGATCATGGAACTGCAGGATCACGGCATCGGCCCCGATGCGGGACCGGTGCTGGTCACCGGCGCCAATGGTGGTGTCGGCGGCGTGGCCCTCGCGTTGCTGGCGGCCGGCGGCTATGAAGTCCATGCCTCGACCGGCCGGGCCGAACTGGCCGATCATTTGAAATCCCTCGGCGCATCGGAAATCATTCCGCGCGAGGAGCTGGATGTGGAGCCGGAGCGGCCTCTATCGTCCGAGCGTTGGGCCGGTGTGGTGGATGCAGTGGGCGGCAATACGCTGGCCTCCATATTGCCCCAGATGAAATATCGCGGGGCGGTTGCGGCCTGCGGGCTCGCCGGCGGGGCGCAACTCAATAGCACGGTCATTCCATTCCTGTTGCGGGGCGTGAAGCTTCTCGGCATCGATTCAGTCATGTGTCCCAAGGACCTGCGGGTGAAAGCCTGGGCCCGGTTGGCGACGGAACTGCCGTCAGCCGCCCTGGATGCGCTAACCCACGAAGTGCCGCTCTCCGCCTTGCCGGAGCAGGCCAACAAAATTCTTAAAGGTGAGACGCAGGGACGCATCGTGGTCGACATATCGGCCTGACGCAGCACGGTTTGACAACTTAGGAGCGGAAAGATGGATTTTGACCTTCCCGAAGAACTTCAGATGCTCAAGGACAATCTGCGCCGGTTCGTCGATACCGAGCTGATCCCGGTCGAGCGTGAAACCAACGACGGGACCGCTTTCCTGCCCGGTGTTCAGGAAAAATTGGAGGAAAAGGCCAAGGCTCTTGGCTTGTGGCTGTTCGACGTTCCCGAGGAATTTGGCGGTCTGGGACTCGGTCATCTGTCGAAGACCGTCATGTGGGAGGAGATTGCCCGCACCATCGCCATCCCGTCCCGTGGTGCGTCGATCTTCGGTCCGCGCGTCAGCCCCATCCTCTATAGCCTCAATGAGGAGCAGAAGGAGCGGTTCCTTTACCCGGTCGTCCGCGGCGAAAAGATCAGCTGCTTTTGTCAGACCGAGCCCGAAGCCGGCGGCGATCCGGGCGGCATGCGGACGACGGCTGTCCGCGATGGCGATCATTACGTCATCAACGGCCATAAACGGTTTATCACTTCCGCGGGCGAAGCGGATTTCGCGCAGGTTGTCACCGCGACGGATCGCGAAAAAGGATCACGCGGCGGGCTTACCGTCTTCCTCGTCGACATGGATACGCCCGGCATCACCAGATTGCGTCAGCAGGACATGATGATCGCCGACAGGCCCTGGGAAATCCTGTTCGAGGACGTCAGGGTTCCGGTCGAACAAAGGGTCGGCGATGAAGGCGACGGTATGCGCGCGGCGCAGAGCTGGCTGACCGAGGGACGGCTGCGCCATGGTGCGCGCGGCGTCGGGGTCATCGAACGCTGTCTTGAATTGGGCGCGACCTACGCCAACCAGCGCTCGACATTTGGCGCCAAGCTGGCGACGCGGCAAACTGTCCAGAACATGCTGGTCGATATGTATCAGAACATGCACCAGCTTCAGCTGATGGTTTACAACGCCTCCTGGCGGGCCGATCAGGGTCAGGACGTCCGCAAGGAATCCTACATGTGCAAGTATTTTGGCGATGAGATGTCGTTCCACGCCGCCGATCGGTGCATGCAGATCCATGGCGGCATGGGGCTGACAAAGGACCTGCCCATCGAACAGTTCTTCCGCGATCAGCGCAGCATGATTATCACCGAAGGCCCCACTGAAATTCTCAAGATGGCGTTGTCGCGCCAGATCCTTCGTGAGTATGGAGATTAAATGGCGACTAAATCCAAATCCGAGGCGCCGGCGCTGCCGCCGGGCCGCCCGACCCTGAAGGCCTTTTCGGCGTTCGCCGATTATATCGGGCTGAGGCTGGTGGAGTGGGAACTCGATAACTGTGTCATGGAGCTGGACGTTGAAGACCAGGTGCTGAATGGCACCGGTGTGCTGCATGGCGGATGCCTGTCCACCGCCATCGATACCGCCGTGGCCCACGCAGCGATCTATTGCACCGTGCCGGAGAATTACCGCTCTGGCGCCACCGTGACGCTCACCGTCAATTTCATTTTGCCGGTGCGCAAGGGCAGCCGGGTCACCATCGAGGCCCGCAAGACCGGTGGCGGCCGCACCATGTTCATGTCCATCGTCGAAGCAAAGGATGAGCAGGGTCGCATCGTTGCCACCGGGCAGGGGATCGGCCGTTACCGCGACGGGTGTCATCTGCCGGAGGGTTTGCCGCGTCCCGACGGCGTGCCGGAAGGCAGATCGCCGCCGCGCTTCGATAGATAAAAAGATCAGAGGTGTTTGGTGTCAGATATTGAATTCGGGGCGGTAGAACCGCTTCTTCAGCCAAAATCCATCGCCATTGTCGGTGTCAGCGAGACCGGCGGCGATGGCTGGTCGCGCGGCCTTTACAATAATTTGAAGGAAGCCGGCTTTCCGGTGCCGACCTATCTGATCAATCCGCGCCGTGATGAGATCTGGGGCGAAAAGGTCTATCCCGATTTCGCGTCGCTGCCGGAACCCATCGACCATGCGCTGGTGATCGTCCCGGCGCGCTTCGTCAACGATGTGATGCGCGAAGGGGTGGAAAACGGGCTGAAGGCCGCGACCATCTATTCGGCGGGCTTTGGCGAAGGCCGCAAGCATATTGGCGCCGAGCGCGGCGAGGAGCTGAAAGCACTGATCGCGGAGTCCGGGGTCTCGGTATGCGGCCCGAACTGCATGGGGCTGTTCTGTCTGCCCCGGGATATTTTGCTCTATCCCACCAGCCGGCTGAGAAATCTTCCCAAGGGTCCGGTGGGCGGCATCTTTCATTCCGGCGGTACGTTGGGCTACTGGTTCGCCCAGGCGGCCGAGCGCGGTCTGGGGTTTTCCTATGCCATGTCCTGCGGCAATGAATACGGGCTCGACAGCGCCGATTATCTGAATTTCCTGGTGGACGATCCCGACACTGAAATGATCGTCGGCATGATCGAAAGCATAAGGCGTCCCAAGGCGTTCATGGATGCGGCGCGGCGGGCGTTCGAGGCCAGGAAACCCATCATGCTGATGAAGCTGGGCAGCGGCGAACTGGGCAAGGAACAGGCAAAGACCCACACCGGCGCGGTCGCTGTCGACAATGACGTGTTCAATGCCATGTGCCACCGTTATGGCATCACGCGCTGCAGATCCATCGACGAGATGGTCGATTTCGCCCTGGCTTTCGGCCAGAAGCGTTTGCCCCGCGGTGACCGACTCGCCATCGTGACCTCAAGCGGCGGCGCCGTTGGCCTGACCCTCGAAGCGGTCGACGATGAAAATGCCAAACTGGCGCAGCTTTCGCCCGAATCCTTCGGGAAGATGGACGAATTCGTGCCCGAGGGTGTCGATGTCCACAATCCCATGGATGCGGGCTCGACGCTGGCGCAGAAGGTTCCCGAGTTCTGTGAACTGTGTGAAATGTTCGCGGCCGATGATGATGTGGATATTCTGGCCATTCAAGGCCGCGTGCCGCTGGCCGATGATACCATCAAGACGCCGGAGAACTACACCAAGCTGATGCAGGCGACCGACAAGCCGGTCTTTGCCTTTACCCGCATGGCGCAGAATTGCGACCAGGCGCTGCGCGACTTCCAGGATGGCGCCGGCATGCCGTTTTTGTTCGGTATCCCAACCATGGTGCGTTCCATGCACGCCCTTGTGAAATATGCCGCGGCCCAGCGGCGGGGACTTGCGCTTCCGCCGGCGCCCACGGGCAATCTGTCCAATGCCGCGGACGATGTGCTGGCTGAAAATCTCAGCGACCGGGGGCTGACCATGCCGGCTCAGGCCTTTGCCGTTGAGCCGGAAGGGGCGGCCGCCGAAGCGGAAAAGATCGGGTTTCCGGTCGCGCTGAAAATCGTCTCCGACGACATCAGCCACAAGACCGAGGCCGGCGGCGTCAGGCTGAATCTGGCGGACAGGGATGCGGTTATCCGTGAGGCGCGAGACCTTCAGACCTCCCTGGCGGATAGCCAGCTCAGCGGTTTTCTGATCCAGGAAATGGTCGATGGGCTGGAGATGCTGGTGGGCGTGCGCGAGGATGCGGATTTCGGCCCGCTTATCGTGGTTGGCCTCGGCGGTGTCTTTGTTGAGCTGTTCCGCGATGTTTCGCTGCGCCTGGCCCCTGTCGATGAAAATGAAGTGCGGTCCATGCTGTCCGAATTGCGCGGCGCCAAGGCGCTGGACGGATTCAGAGGTCAGGCACCGCGCGATGTGGACGCGCTGGTCAACGCTATCACCGGGCTGTCGGATTTCTATCTCGAGAACCGGACGTGGCTTGCCGAGATAGAAATCAATCCGCTTATCGTTCTCGCCGAAGGAAAAGGCGTGCGCGCGGTTGACGTGCGCCCCATTCGAAGGGATTAAAGAGCATACAAATTCTGAACAGCGTTTCCCGCCGCGCGGTCACAGGAGTTGGTACCAACTGGGCGGGGCCGGTTACACCGGTAAGCGGCATCGATTCACAATTTAGGAGGCATCACTAATGCTGAAAAAGAAATACACCTGCGTCAAAGTCGATCAACAAAAGGACGGGATCACCTGGGTGACTTTCAACCGTCCCGAAAAGCGTAACGCCATGAGTCCCACCTTCCATGCGGAAATGATGGAGATTCTGACGCGACTGGAAGCTGATAGCGATACCAAGCTGATTATTTTGACGGGCGAGGGCGTGTCCTACAGCGCTGGGCAGGATCTCAAGGAATATTTCCGCGAGACCGACGGCAAACCCGAAGTTAAGGCAAAGGCCAGTTCCGATAGCAAATGGCGCAGCGAAAAGCTGTGGATGTACAACAAGCCGACCATCTCCATGGTCAATGGTTATTGCATCGGCGGCGCCTTCACCCATTGCATCTGCGCCGATTTCTCCATCGCGGCCGACGATGCCATTTTCTGCCTGTCAGAAGTCAACTGGGGCATCCTGCCAGGCGGCATGGTCTCCAAAATGGTCACGGACATGTTCAACCAGCGCGACGCCATGTTCTATGCCTGCACCGGCCGGACGTTCAACGGTAAGGAAGCGGCCAAGATCGGCATGGTGAATTATTCCGTGCCCAAGAAAAACCTGCGCAAGGAAACCCTCAAGCTCGCCAAGGAACTTCTGGAGAAGAACCCCAACGTGCTGCGCGCCACCAAACACGCCATCCGGGCGACCCAGAATATGTCGTGGCGGTCGGCGGCCGATTACCTCAACGCCAAGAGCGCCGAGATCAAGATCCGCGATGCGGCGCGCGGTCATGATGCCTATGCCGAGGGTATTCGCCAGTTCATCGACGAGAAGGCCTACCGGCCGGTGTTCTCACCCTATGTGGGCGCCGCCGACGGCAAGACCACCGAAAAGGGCGGCAAGCGCCGCGCCTCCGCGGCCCGTAAGTCGGCCCCGAAACGGGCCGCCGCCAGCCGCAGCACAGCAAAGAAAACCGTGCGCAAGGCAGCCCCGAAGAAAAAGGCCGCCAAGAAGAAGTAACCTCGAAAAGTTCCCCATCGGGGAATAAGAACGGCGCGGGCACCCCCCGCGCCGTTTTTTTGTGTGGCACTCAGTAGGTCCGAAAATAACCCGAAAGCAGACTCAAAATAGAACGGCCTGTCAGGTCCATTTGTAGCCAAACTCGGAAAATAGAGTTCACGAAACGCTGTCGCATTGTGCAGCGCTCCTTCTATACTAAAGCTGAGGAATCAGTTGGAACGTCCAATGAAAACTCCGCGTAAACGCAGAATTGCAAAATCGCCAGAGGTGCGGATCGCAGAGTGTGAAACCCACCTCTATTTCCTATGGGACGCTCGACGTCTCTATTTGCAACAGCCAGAGCGATACAAACAGATTGCTGCGGAGTTACGAATTCTGGTCTGCGAAACGAAATCAAATGGTCCATTATTACTTGACCTCATGGATCAATATGACTTTCAGCACGAAGTTCAGCCCCCAGGTTCTGATCCATCCGGGCCTCCCTTGAAACCTGGACCGATCAATTTGGTGGGGTGGCGAGATGACCCAGATCACAAAGAGATATCCGAGCGACTACAGAAGGCCACCAAATCAGAAAACAAAGATGAGATGGCAGAAATTGATAGGCGATTAGCGGAACTTGCTATCCCAATCTCTTTTAGAGAATGGGTAAACAAGGGATTAGCCCTATACATAGAGCCGTACGACTATAGCAATCGTGATCTGGTTCTGGCGATTTCACAGCAATTCGGAAGTAGTCATGAGGATGAAACGGTGGAGGAGCCTATTGTACAAATGCAACAGCTTCAACTTCTAGGCCAAAGCAGCGAATTGTTGATATTAGTAAATTTTGCTGATTACGTAATTTCCGTTGGGACGGCCTTTATCAGCCACATGATGGAAAAACATGGCTTCGAACCGCGCTATTTTGTCGCCGAACAAGTTAACCACGGTGCGCAATAGACGACGAGGAGTAGCCCTTGGTGGCAAGCGATATTACTCCGCCTAGTTTCGTGGAGCAAAAAATAATCCAAGATTGGTGCGTCGTTCACCAATAACCTTCCAGTCTGTTAGTCGTTCCGGTTGGATGACAACAAATGACCGCTTCGGGTCAAAAGGCGACATGACCGGCATCCGTCGGGTAGGTCCGCTTCACCCCCAATATCGGAAGTTGGTGGAGTCCGGGCGTAGACGCCGGCAATTTTAAATCGGGATCACCATCAGCGTATGGACCCGTGGTGGGTCGAACACGGCGATGCGGTCCCTGAAATGCGGGCGGTCGCCGCTGAGATCGATGGTGCCGAGATATTTGCCGCAGCAGATTTCACTAACCGGCTGGCAGTTGGCCGAATTCGGCATAGTATGGTCGTCTAACGGTGACATCATGCCTCGCCCCATAAAAATAAATCATCGGCGGGGCCTATCAGGGAGGGTTTCATGTATCAGGTTGGTAAACCGGTTGAAGACGTCCAGAAAATCCGCGATTCCATCGATTACCCTATCATCGATGCCGATGCCCATGTGATCGAGGCGCGTTTCGCGCTGCATGATTTCGTCAAGCAGATCGCCGGGCCCGATGTGCTTAAGGCCTTTGAGGACCGCCAGTCGCGGCGCAACAAGACCGACCAGCGCAACGGTTTCTGGGCGTCGCCATCGGGCGAGATGAGTATCGACCGGGCCACCGTCATGCTGCCCGGGCTTTATTACGAGCGCCTCGCCGAAGCCGGCATCGATTTTGCCTTCATCTATACCAGCGAAGGGCTGGGCGCCCAGCAGGTGCGGAACGCGGAACTGCGCCAGACGCTGCATCGCGCGCTCAATATGCTCTATGCCGATATGTTCGGGCCCTATGCCGACCGCATGACAGCGTCGGCGGTCATTCCCATGCATTCGCCGGCCGAAGCGCTGGCCGAGCTGGAGTTCGTCGTCACCGAGCTGGGGCTGAAGACTGTCTCCATCCCCGGCGAATGGCGCGGTCCTGTCCCGGAAGTGGCCGAAGCCGCCCCGGAACTTGCCGGCAAGACAATGAAAATCCATTCCTTCACCATCGATAGCGAGATGGATTACGACCCGTTCTGGCGCCGCTGTGTGGAGCTTGGGGTGGCCATCACCGGCCATGGCGGATCACAGAGCACGGCGCGGCGCATGTCGCCCAACAACTTCGTCTATAACCGGCTTGGCAGTTTCGGCGTGGGTAACGAGCATCTCTGCCGGTCCATGTTCATGGGCGGCGTGACGCGGCGCTTCCCGACCCTCAATTTTGGCTTCCTCGAAGGCGGGGTCGGCTGGGCCAGTGCGCTTTACAATGACCTCTGCGAGTTCTGGGAAAAGCGCAATGTCGACTATCTCAAAAACCACATGGATCCGGCGACCCTCAACATGGATCTCATGGTCGAGATGTTCGAAAAATACGGCAATGAATATTTGACGGCGGAGCGCATCGCGGTGCGCGACAATGCCGACAATCTGTTCTCCTTCCATTGGGAGGACGAGCGCGGGCTGGATGATTTCATTCATTGTCAGGCAAGATCCGAAGAAGATATCCGCGATTTGTTCGTGCCCAATTTCTATTTCGGCTGCGAGGCCGACGATCGCATGAACGCGGTGGCCTTCAACCGGGATCTCAACCATTTCGACGTGAAGCTAAAGGCGCTGTTCAGTTCCGATATCGGACACTGGGACGTCCCGGATATCCGCTATCCGGTTGCCGAGGCCCACGAGCTTGCCGACAAGGGGCTGATGAGCGACGACGATTTCCGCAGCTTTATTTTCAAGAACGTCGCCGAGCTTCACACCCAGATGAACCCCAACTTCTTCAAGGGAACCGCCGTCGAGGGCGCGGTGCAAAAGCTGGTGGATGACGGCGAGATTGTGCTCCCCGATCATGCGGCGGCATTGGCGCAGCCGGCGACGGCGGAGTAGAGGGTATTGATGGCCCAACCAGACGGTACTTTTGTCTGAGAGACATACCTAACGAATTGAGGACAGCATCATGGAACGGCTTCGTACCCTCATCGACGGGCCCGATCTCACCATCGCGCCGGTTGCACTCAACCCTCTTATGGCGCGCATGGCGGTCGAGGTGGGATTCAAGGCGGTTTATATGAGTGGCGGCTCGCTCGGCTGGGTCAATTGCGGTACCGAGGCCACCATCACGCTGCCGGAGATGGCCGACATCGCCGTCCATATGCGCACCGTCTCCGATGTCCCCATCGTGCTGGATGCCGGCGGGGGGTGGGGTGATCCGGCGCATGTTCACCACACCATCGGGTTGACCGAGGCGGCGGGGTTCGATGCCATCGAAATCGAGGACCAGCTTCTGCCGCGCCGGTTTCACCACCATGTGGGCATCGAGCATCTGGTGCCGGCGGAGTTCATGGTGTCCAAGATCAAGGAAGCCGTGGCGGCGCGGCGTGATCCCGATCTGGTCATCATCGGGCGCACCAATTCGCGGCGCGTCGCCGACATGGACGATGCCCTGCGGCGCGGCGAGGCCTATCGCAAGGCTGGTGCCGACATGATCTTTATTCATACCCGTGATCCCGACGAGATGCGCCTCATTGGCGAACGCCTGCCGCCGCCGCTGATGATCTTCGCGCCGGAAGACGGGTTCGCCGTGTCACCCCTGTCACCGTCAGATATGGCGGGGCTGGGATTCCGGCTCGCCGCGTCATCGGGCTCGGCTTTTGTTGCCATGTACAAGGCCGTGCGTCAGTCCTACGAGTGTCTGGCGAACGGGACGATCGATCCCTTGCTCGGCAAGGGAGGCACGGTGACAGAGATGCTGGCGGCACGTCGGACGGCCGGTCTTGATGACCTGCTTGACATCGAAAAACGGACGATGGGCGAGACCTGATCCGGTATTCCCGACACCGAATTGCCTATCATAAATGTGATGTCTGCCTTGTTGTTATAACCGAACGTTATGTAGTAGCGTTGAAAAAATCATAAAATTTGAAACCGTCCTCAAGGGAGAATTAACATGAAGACATCGCGTATTCTTGTTACCGGCCTGGCGATGGCGGCGGCCGCTTTCATGCTGCCGGGTCAGGTCCAGGCTAAATATCCTGAGAAACCGATTACCTTTATCGTGCCGTTTGGCGCCGGCAGCAGTTTCGGCGCGCTGGCGCGCAAGCTGGGCCAGCGGTGGGAAAAAGAACTGGGTGTTCCCATCGTGGTCAAGAATTTGCCCGGCTCCGGCGGACGGCGCGGCGGTATCCAGGTCTACCGGTCCAAGCCCGACGGCTACACCATCGGCTGGACCCATTTCGTGCCGTTCCTCTCCGATATACATCTGCGCAACAAGAAACCGTCCATCGATATCAAGAGGGTGCCGATCATCTATCAGATCTCGCAGGGCACGTTCTATATGTTCGTTGGCAAGAAGACGCCGTACAGGTCGCTGGCTGATCTCAAAAAACCCGGGCGGGCCATCAAGTTCTCCAGTACCGGCATCGGCGCCATCACCTGGGTACAGGCAAGCGCGCTTGGCGGCACTATCGGCTTCCCGGTGAGCTTCGTGCTCGGCTACAAAAAGCTCGGCGACGCGGCGCTCGCCGTGGCCAAGGGCGATGCCGAAGCCGGTGTCGGCGGCATCGTGCATTTCCGACCGGTGAAGGACGATCTCCGGCCGCTGATTTTCTTTGGCAACAAGCGCAGCAAGAAGTTCCCGAATGTTCCGAGCGCCGGAGAACTGGGCTACAAGGCACTCACAAATCTGGGCGCGCCGCGCGTCATCACCGCCCCGCCCGGTACGCCGGAATCCAAGCTGAAAGTGATCCGTGCCGCCGCGATCCGGGCAGTGAACGATAAGTCGTTTGTGGACTGGGCGGAGAAAACCGGTTTCTTCATGGATTCACGGGGGCCCAAGGGCACCTGGGAAGGTCTTGAAGCCAAAGCGGAAATCTTCAAGAAGCTCAAGGCGACCATCGACAAGGCAAGAAAGAAGTAGTCCTGAGTTGAGGAGTCCGCGCCTGGTCCCTGAGTTTGGGACCGGGCGCGGACTGCCACCGCACTGAAAACCGGAGCCCCTGAATGTTCGAGTCCATGGCGCTTGCCGCAACGCGGCTGGCCGAGCCCGGCGCCATCGCCATGTTGCTGCTGGGAGTCGTGGTAGGCACTACGTTCGGCGCCCTGCCCGGCCTGGGCAGTATTGTTGCCCTGTCCATCGCTTTGCCCTTCACGTTCGGTATGGATCCCATGCTCGCCATGTTCCTGCTGGCGGGAATCATGAGCAGCGTCACCTTTGGCGGGTCGGTGCCGGCGATCCTGCTTAATACGCCTGGTACGCCGCCCAATGCGGCGACCTGTTTCGACGGCTACCCCATGGCACAGAGAGGCGAGGGCGCGCGCGCCGTATCGGTTTCTGCGACGGCGTGTCTCGTGGGTTCGGTTGCGGGTGCGATTGTGACGCTGGCCCTGCTGCCCCTGGTCAAGCCCATCGTTTTTGCCTTCGGGCCCCCCGAGTTTTTCTGGCTGGTGGTATTCGGGCTGGTGATGATCGCCTTCGCGTCCCGCGCCAACATGATCAAGGGGCTGGTAGGCGGTGGCGTGGGACTCATGCTGTCCATGGTCGGCTACAGCGACATGTACGATTCCTACCGCTATACGTTGGGCAGCGACTATCTGTGGGACGGTATCCCGCTGGTGCCCTTCGTCGTCGGGCTGTTCGCGGTCAGCGAGTTGATCAGCTACAGCGCGCGCGGCGGCGCCACCGTGTCGGCGGAAAAAGCGGTGGACATAAACTGGCACGGCCAGGTGTTGGTGGGCATCAAGGATGTGTTTTCCCGGCCGACGCAATGGATCCGCGCTTCGGCCATCGGGGCTGGCATCGGAATCATTCCCGGGCTCGGCGGCGGGGTGGCGGCCTTCATGTCCTATTTTGTCGGCATGCAACGCACCAAGGAACCCGAGCTTTACGGCAAGGGGAGCGTCGAGGGCATTATTGCCAGCGAGACTGCCAACGACGCCAAGGAAGGCGGTGCGCTTCTGCCTACCGTCGCGTTTGGCCTGCCCGGCAGCCCCGACATGGCTATCCTGCTGGGCGCTTTTACCCTGCATGGTCTGCAGCCGGGTCCGCTTATGCTGCGCGACCATATGGATCTCATTTATGCGCTGTTGTTCGGCATCGTGGTGAGCCAGGTGGCGACTAGCGGTCTCGGTCTTGTCACAACGCCGCTGCTTGCACGGCTCAGCGTGTTACCAAGCCGGTGGATCGCACCCGTGGTCCTGGTTCTGGTGTTTGCCGGGACTTATATGGTGCGCACCAACATCTTCGACGTGTTCATGGCGGTGGCGGCGGGCATTTTCGGTTACGTGCTGCGGCGTTACGGATTCCCGCTGATTACCATCGTGATCGGCTATATTCTGGGGCCTCTGGCGGAAAAATCCTATTTGCAATCCATGCAGATATCCGATGGCAGTCTGATGATCTTCGTCACCGAACCCATCGCCTTGATCCTCATGCTGGGCACGGTTGTTACTCTTCTGGTGCCGATTGTCGCGGCCTGGAGAAAGCGGGGGCAAGCCTGACATGAAAAACCCGCGCATAAATGGCGACTTCATTTTCACCCTGTGTCTCGGCGTATTCATGGCAATTTTGCTGATCGATGCGTTCAGCTTTCCGCCGTCATTGCAGATCGCCATCTTTATTGGCGGGTTTACGACCCTGGCCCTGATCGTATTGCTGCTGGTCGGACATTTCCGGCCGAAAATTCTGAGCTGGAGCGAAACCACTTTGCAAGATTTGTTGGGAGGAAGCGGCGACGAAGGCGGGACGCAATCCGCCGGGGAAAGCGCGACACCGTGGCCTGCAGTGATTAAATCCATGGCCTATGCGGTGGGCTTTCTGCTCCTTTCGTTTGTCGTCGGGTTATTTGTCGCGCCACCGGTCTTTGTCGCGACCTATCTGATCTTTGAAGCGAAGATGCGGCCGTGGGTGGCGATTCTGGTGGGCATCGTCATCACGGCACTGCTCGACACCGGCATGATCCTTGTGCATGTGGATGTGTGGCCGGGAGCCATACCTGAAATAGTTGAAGGCTATCTGGGCGGCGCCATTGTACCCCCGATTTGACGTGTAGGACGGTCAAGGCGTCCCAATAAAGGGTCCGGTGGCCCTCTCTTATTGAGTCGTCTACTCGCTCCACGAAATAATCGGCGTGAACAAATCCTCGATGGAAGGTGCTTTCTCCATGAAATGCTGCTCGACGAGGTATTGGGCGAAGGCTTCCAGGATGGCCCGGTTGGGCTCGACGCCGTAAGCCCAGGCCTGCTTGCCCATCAGTTCCTCCATCTCGGCGATCTCATCGAACAGCCAGGGAAGCATGAGGCGTTGGGCGCCGGAAAATTTCATCTGCTGCAGGGCCCAGGCTTTTGATGCCTCGCAGGCCTTGAACAGGCTTTCGGCCATCCACGGATGCTCCTGAAACAATTCTTCGCGCACAACGATGGTGTGCATGATCGGGTGGAAGCCGGTCTTCTGATAGTAGGCTTTTTCCAGTTCCCGGTAGTTGGGGAACAGGCGCGCGACATTGCTGCCATTGTCGAGGGCCTGAGGCCGCCGGGCGCCGTAATAGGCGTCGATTTCGCCGGCCTCCAGCAGATCGTTGAGGGTCTGATCGCTGGGGATGATCTCGATATCGAGCGCGCGCGCGGGGCGCAGATCCATGTCGTCGTCCGGCGCGCGCGGCTCATTCACCCCGCCTTCGATCCATTTGATAGCATCCAGGTCGACGCCGAATTCGTGCTGCAGAATGCCGCGCACCCAGACTCCGGCCGTCTGGCGGTATTCCTGTACGCCGACACGTTTCCCTTCCAGGTCCCGGGCGCTGGAAATACCCGCCTTTTTGCTGACGAAGATGTAACCATGACGAAAGACCCGCGACGGGAATACCGGGATCGCAACATAGGGGAACTCGCCGCGCGCCCGCATGATCATGTAATGCGCCAGGGACATTTCGGCGACGTCGAAGGAGCGCGTCTTCAACATGCGGGCGAAAATTTCCGGCGGCGACTGGATGGCGATGTAGCGCAGATCGATGCCTTCCGGCTGGATGAGGCCCAGATTGAGCGCTTCCATCCGGTCATAGGGTCCACAGGCAAAGGTGACGGGCAGCTTGGTCACGAATCTTTCCTTCGACGGTTGGTAAATCGGCAGGGGAGCCGGGTTTTCCGCAACCCTAGACCACAGGCTTGATCAGTCAAGCGGCGGAGGGAAGACTCGTGAAGATCAATGTGCACGCCAATGTGAAGGGGATGTGAATATGCGATGTCCGGCAAATGCGGCATTCTTGAGGGAGAGAGAATAGCGTGCGCCATGGCAGGACGCTCAGTGGTTACAGAAAGAGAGAAAGGCAACCGGAAACAGATGGAACCGCGTCAATGCCGGGCCGCCCGCGGTCTGCTCAAATGGACCCAGCCAAAGCTTGCCGAGGCGTCAGGCATCGGGCTTTCCACCATCAACCGGTACGAAAACGAAACCCGGCCGCCACGCGCCTCCGCGATTGCCATCCTGCAATCCACCTTCGAGGCGGCGGGGATCGAGTTCATTTTTCCCGGTAGAGGCGGTGGTGCCGGCGTTCGCCTAAAGTGATAGTCAGAGGGTTTCAGGGCCGGTCATTGTCGTCATAGCCATGGCGATTGCTGTAAAAAACCAGAAACATCAGCCCGGCCCCCAGCACCAGCGTCGCCAGTGCGCCCAGACCGAGAGCAATCCACCCGTTGATTGAGATCGCGACGTCTTCCAACTCGGTCCAGGTCCGATAGGCGCCGAAGCCCGTCAGGGCGAGAAGGCCCGTGAGGGCGGCAGCAACGGAAAGCCCCTTCACGAGAGCCAGCTGACTGATTCGGCATAAGTTTCTTCGAAGGCTGTCATCTCCGCCTCGAACTGTAGCGTATAGTCCACCGCATCCAGACCGTTCAGGAGACGGTGGCGGCGGTGCGAATCGATGTCGAAGGCATGCGCGACGCCATCCGGCCCCGTTACGATCTGCGCTTCCAGGTCGACGGTAATGTTCGCGCCGGGCGTCTCATGGAGAGCCGCCCGCAGGCTGTTGACCGTCTCCTCCGGCAGGACCACCGGCAGCAGGCCGTTATTGAAGGCGTTGTTGTAAAATATGTCGCCAAAGCTGGTGGCGATGATGGAGCGAAACCCGGCATCCACCAGTGTGAAGATCGCGCCCTCACGGGAAGATCCGCAGCCGAAATTATGTTTTCCGACGATGATCCGGGAATCCCGGAAGGCTGGCTGATTGAGGACGAAATCGGGAATTTCGGCGCCGTCGGCATCTATTCTCAGATCGCGAAACACATAGGTTTGATAGCGGTCGTCGCGCGGCATCATCAAATACCGTGCCGGGATGATCTGGTCCGTATCGATATTGTCGCGGTCCATGGGGGCAGCGATCGCGGTAAAACGTGTGAACGGTTCCATCAGCCGTTCCCCCATTTGCGCACATCGGCGAATTTTCCGTCGATGGCGGCGGCGGCGGCCATGGCCGGGCTGACCAGATGGGTGCGCGCACCCCGGCCCTGCCTTCCCTCGAAATTGCGGTTGGAGGTGGAAGCGCAGCGCTCGCCCGATGCGACGGAATCGCCATTGACGCCGATGCACATGGAGCAACCGGCGGCAGGCCGCCATTCCAGCCCGGCATCGGCAAATATGTGATGCAGCCCTTCGTTTTCCGCCTGGGCGCGAATCAGGCCCGACCCCGGAACAACGATGGCGGGAATAACCGCTTTTCGACCCTTCACGATGTCGGCGGCGGCGCGCAAATCCTCAATCCGGCTGTTTGTACAGGAACCGATAAAGACCCGGTCGACTTCTATCTGGGTAAGGGGCGTCTGCGGGACAAGCCCCATATAGTCGAGCTTTCTTTCCAGTACCGCGCGTTTCGCCGCATCCGGCTCCTGTGCCGGATCGGGGACGGAACCATTGACCGGCAGTACGTCTTCCGGGCTGGTGCCCCAGGTCACCATGGGTTGGATGGAAGCCCCATCCAGTGACACATCGGTGTCGAAACCGGAATCGTTGTCGCTTGCCAGCCCGCGCCAATAGGTTTCGGCCTTTTCCCAGTCACCGTCTTTTGGTGCGTAGGGCCGGCCCGCGAGGTACCGAAGGGTCGTGTCGTCCGGGGCGACCATGCCGGTTCGCGCGCCGGCTTCGATGGACATGTTGCAGATGGTCAGCCGCTCGTCGACGGAGAGCGACCGTATGACCGGTCCGGCATATTCGATGGCATGGCCGGTGCCACCGGCGGCGCCGATATGGCCGATAATGGCGAGAATAATATCCTTCGCGGTGATGCCAGTCGGCCGCGTTCCGCTAACCGATATGCGCATGGTTTTGGGCTTCGGCTGCCACAGGGACTGTGTCGCCAGCACGTGGCTGACGTCGGAAGCGCCGATCCCGAAGGCCAGCGCGCCCAGCGCGCCGTGGGTCGCGGTGTGTGAATCGCCGCAGACGATTGTCATGCCCGGTTGCGTGATGCCCTGCTCCGGCCCGACCACATGGATAATGCCCCGCCGCTCGTCGTCCAGGCCAAACAGGGTGACGCCGTTTCTTTTGGCGTTGTTGGCCAGATTGGCGACGAGATCCCGCCGGTCGTCGTCGAAAAAGTCGGCATCGGACAATCCGGTGGTCGGTGTGTAATGGTCGGGGATGGCGAAAGTTTGTTTCGGCCGGCGCACGGTCCGGTCATTGCCATGCAGCATATTGTAGGCATGGAACGACAGTTCGTGGCAAAAATGACGGTCTATATAGAGAAGTGTCTGGCCGGCATCGTTTGTCGTAATGGCATGCCGATCCCAGACTTTTTCGAACATTGTCTGTGGCCGATCCATACATTGTGCTCCTTACGGCAATGTGTGAGGACCGAGCCTATCACGCTCTTTTCGGGGGCGTAATACGTCCTTATGTCATGTCACGGATTAATTTTCGTTTTGCGGGTCGGCTTCCAGCGGCAGGGCGTATCGCTTCATCAGCGGGGCCTGGGTGATGGCAAACACAAGGGTCAGCGCCATGAGGCCAAATACCTTGAAGGATACCCAGACATCGGTGGAAAAGTTGCGCCACATGAATTCATTCAGCACTGCCATGGCGGCGAAAAAGAATGCGAAGCGCAGCGACAGAAGTGCCCAGCCGCGGTCCTCCATGGGCCAGGCATGCCCCAGCAGCGGCTTCAGCAGCGGCCGCTTGAACAAAAGCCCGCCAAAAAGAATGGCTGAAAACAGCCCTTCAACGATGGTGGGCTTCATTTTGATGAAGGTTTCGTCTTGAAGCCAAAGGGTCAGACCCCCAAATATCCCCACAATAATGGCCGTTACCAACGGCATCATGGGTATGTGCCGGGCGACGGCATAGGACGCGGCCAGGCCGATGACTGTCGCCCCCATGAGCCATGCGGTGGCCGTTAGCAGGTCCCATTTCCAATAGGCGAGGAAAAAGACAACCAATGGGCCATACTCGACCATCGGTTTTAGCCATTTGGGGGCAGATTTTGTTTCCGGCACGTTTGTTTTCCTTAAGACCAGCGGCGGATATTAGTTGCCAAATGGTTGATGGGCAATGAATGGAACCGGCGCGTTTGCCATTGGTGCGTCACCCATTGGTGCGTTGACGGCCCGTGGGACCCATCTTAGGGTTGCGCCATATATGGGTTCTTAAATGGCGATGGCCAAGGGGAGATGATCATGGCGCAATTTGATGAAGTTCAGGTAGACGGCAATCCCATGCGGATCGCCTATTCGGTCCCGGCCGGCGAGGGTCCGCATCCGGCCATCGTGGTTATGTACCATCGGGGTGGTTTCGACGATTTCACCCTGAAATTTGTCGATGGTCTGGCGGAACAGGGCTTTCTGGCGGCATCCATGGATCTGTATCACTGGCCGCCTCTGCTTGAGCCACCCTCGGAAAACCCGTTTCCCCGCGATCCCGAGATCACGAAAGACGTTGATGCGACGGTGGCCTGGCTGGGTGCGCGCGGTGATGTCCAGATGGGTAAAATAGGCATCGCCGGTCACTGCATGGGCGGTCGTATGTCCTTTTGGGGGGCGGCCACCAATAGCAGCATCAGCGCCTGTGTCGCCTATTACCCCGGTAACTCGTTTAAGCCGTGGAGCGATGACGGTCCGGCGCCATTCGACCTTCTCGACAACATCAAGGGACCGGTTATCGGGTTCTTTGGCGGCGATGACCAAAATCCATCCCCCGACGACATGGCGAAGCTTGACGCGGAATTCACCCGCCTTGGCACCACCCATGATTTCCACGCCTATCCCGGCGCCGGCCATGCTTTTCAGAATTTCCTAAGTGATGAGCGGTATAGAGAGGAAGCAACCAAGGATTCCTTGTCTAAGATGGCATCCTTCCTGGACAAGTGGCGGAACGGCTGAGGCCCTGAAAATGCGTAAAACAGCGTGCTGACCGGAATTTACAGACATCGCGCGATTTTGCGTTGGTTCGTCTTTTTTGCTTTTCTGGCCGTACCGGGTCTCGTGAGAGGGGATTTGGCGCGGCTCGACAGCGCGGAACTGCATATCCACGTAACCGGTGTGGATACCGACAAGGGCGTCGTTCAGTACGGCCTCTACAATGCCCCCGAGCATTTTCCCAGCCGGAAAGGGAGAATCGCAGAGGGCGAAGTGAAGGCGACCCGTGACGGCGTTAAAATAATTATCAAGAGCCTAAAGCCGGGTTACTACGCCGTCGCCGCGTTTCATGACGAGAACCTCAACGATTCCTTTGATCAGGGAATATTGGGTATCCCGCTGGAGAATTATGGTTTCAGCAATGATGCGCATGGATTTCTGGATGCGCCGGCTTTTAAGGACGCGCGTTTTAGGGTGGGCGGGAGTCCGACGACAATCTCGATCACGCTCGGCCGATAGGATCTCGCCACCGGGTCATCAGAAGAACAGGGGGACACATGGAAGCATTACTCAGGGCAATGCAGGAGCTTGTTGTTGCCAATCGTATCCTGGCAACGGAAGGGGTCTGCGATGCCTTTGGCCATGCCAGCGTGCGGCATCCTGACAATTCCGACCGCTATATCATGGCGCGGTCACGCAGTCCCGGTGTCATCACCATCGACGATCTGATGGAATATACCCTTGATGGCGAACCCATCGATCAGCGGGACCGGGCCATGTATGCGGAACGGCATATCCATGGCGGGGTCTACGAGAAACGGCCGGATGCCCTGGCGGTGATCCATAATCATTCCAGCGCGATTATTCCCTTTGGCGTGACCGGTGTTGCTCTTCGGCCGATCCTCCATATGGGATCGGTGGCGGGCGGCGACATTCCCACATGGGATATTCACGACAAATTCGGCGATACCCATCTCCTGGTGACGAATATGGATCAGGGCAGGGACCTTGCGACCTGTCTGGGTGACCGGCGCGTCGCCCTGATGCGGGGCCATGGTTGTGTGATAGCCGGCAAATCCATCAAGGAAGCGGTGATGATCGCGGTTTATCTGGAAACCAACGCCCGGCTGCAATTGCAGTCGCTCCAACTCGGTGAGCCGACCTATCTGTCACCCGGCGAGGTCGCGCTGGGGATGGAGCAGTTTGTCGGTGACCTTGCTATTAATCGTGCGTGGGAGTATTGGGCTATCCGCGCCGGGTATCACGACGCATAAATGCTTGAATCGTTGGATTTCTGAGTGTTTGGTGGAATGTCACATAGCGGGTTTACAGCGGCTTTACGCCTTATTGGCTATACTGAGCCCGAAAATTTCCTTCCCTAGGTCTTCATTGCAGCCACATCACGTTTCATGAGTACAGACGGACCCATAGCCGCCTACCGCCGGCGCATTGCGGCGGGTGACATCAGCGCCGACGGTGGTCAGGACCGCGTTGTTCACGCGCTTCAATCTCTTTATCAGGATCTCAGGACAAACCGTTCGCCGGCCAATCCCCTGAGCCGCCTATTCCGGCGGGGCTCACGGAACGGCGGCGCCGCGCAATCACCGCGCGGGCTTTATATTCATGGGCCGCCCGGACGCGGCAAATCCATGCTGATGGATTTGTTCTATGAAACCGCACCCATCGAACAGCGCCGCCGCGTGCATGTTCATCCGTTCATGCAGGAAATTCATGCAAGGCTCCACCAATGGCGGACCGAGGGCGGCGGCAAACAGGCCGAGGACCCTCTGCCCCGTTTGGCCCGGCTGATTGCCGACGAGAGCCCCCTTCTGTGCTTTGACGAATTCCAGGTGGAGGCCATCGCCGATGCCATGATCGTCCGCCGGCTGTTCGAAGCCCTGTTCGATTTCGGTGTGACGATCGTCGCGACGTCGAATACGGCGCCGGACAATCTTTACGAAGGTGGTTTGCAGCGCGCGCGTTTTCTGCCGTTTATCGATCTCGTCAAGGAACGGGTGGATGTTATCGAGTTGGGGGGTGAAACGGATTATCGCCGCGACCGGCTCAAATCCGTCGGGATCTATCATATGCCGTTGAACGGCGACACCGCAGCGTCCCTCGAGGAGGCCTTTGTCCGGCTGACCGATGGTGCCCGGGGCGAGGCGAGCACCATAAACGTCCAGGGGCGGACGATCGTTGTGCCGCGCCAGGCGCGTGGGGTAGCCCAGTTCGGTTTCGCCGATCTTTGCGAGCAGCCGCTCGGCCCGGCGGATTACTGGTCCATTGCCTGCCAGTTTCAGACCATCATTCTGTCGGAAATTCCACAGCTCACCTCCCATGACCGAAATGCGGCCAAGCGGTTCGCCACTCTGGTGGAAACCTTGTATGAGCAGCGTACAAAACTCGTCTGTTCCGCCGCCGTTCAACCCGACGCAATTTACATGGATGGCGATGGGGCCCCGATCTTCGAACGGGTCGCCTCCCGCCTGGAGGAAATGCAGTCGGAAACCTATCTTTCAGAGCCCCACCGGCCGGCAACCGCGCAGGCGGCGGCCTGATCCACCGAGTCTGAACCGGCCCGGTGCGATTCCACGTAAGTGGATCAGATTCTAGTTGCTCGAAACCTTTGGCGGTTGCCAGGGTTTTCGCAGGATGCTGTCGCGTTTTGGCGGCAGGAATATGGCCGGCTCCCGGGCACCTTCCGCGGCGGCATCCGGTGTCACCGAGTTATTCCACCGGCTGCCCACATAACGACATCCTGTCGTCCCGTCGGATTGTTCCGATGCCAGCCAGATGGCGGCGGGGACAATGACATCGGCGGGGAAATATTTTTTACCGGTCTCCGCCGCCGTGGCGCGGACGGCCGGCAGGACGAAAGCCGTATCGACGGCGCCGCCGGGTGCCAGGCTGTTGACGGTAACGCCGGTTTCCAGCAAATCCTGGGCCCAGGCCAGGGTCATCGCCTCAAGGGCCGCTTTGGTCGGGCCGTAGGGGGAATTCTTGGGCCGATGCATGGAATCCCGTGACTTGGTGATGTTAATGATCCGGCCCCAATCCTGCCGCCTCATGTGATCGATAACCGCGCGCGCCATGAAAAACGGACCGTTGACGTTGGTGTCGACCACTTCAGCCCAACCCTCCGGGTCCGCTTCCCAGAACGGGATGCGATCATTGCCGATAAAATTCTGACCTTTGCCCGCGTTGTTGACGAGGATGTGAATGGATCCAAATTTTTCGGCGGCCTGTGCGGCCACGGTTTCGCAGGCACGTCGGTCCGTGACATCGGCGACGAGGGGAAGCGCTGTTCCGGCGCCGGCGATGTCTTCAATTTCCGATGCCACGGCTTCTACCTGATCCGGAGATCGGGCGGCCGTCACCACGATTCCCGCCGCGCCGGCGCCGGCGAACCCCAATGCCATGGCGCGTCCCAGTCCGCGGCCGCCGCCAGTGACGATGGCTATTTTTCCCGCTAGTTCATTAGTCATGTAATCCGCCTCGACGCTGTGTGGCGGGGAGTTTACTTCCGACGCAAATTTGTTTCCATGGGGTAAGCCGCTGCTCTTGCGTTCCGTTGGCGGATATCAGAGAAGTAGCGGAGAATAAGAAACCACGGAAAGGGAGGGGCATGCCCGTCACGTTCGAGGACCATCCGTTCTGGGATTACGCGCTTGAGGTCTATGGCCGAGAAGGGGTGTCCGCCGCGCTGATCGCGTTACAGGACCGGCACACGCTCGACGTCAATATGCTACTGTTGAGCCTTTGGGTGTCCCACAGTGGCCGCGGCGTTTTGAATGATGCGGAGATGGCGCATGTGCTGCAGGTGTCCGCCAACTGGAATCCGGAAATTGTCTGTGGTCTCAGGCGGGTGCGGATTCTATTGCGGGACGAAATCCCCCTTGTTCCCAGGGAATTGAGCGACGCGGTCCGCAAACACATTCTGGGGCTGGAGATCGATTGCGAGCATGTGGAACAACTGGCCATGGCGGGCGGGTTAACCCAGCCTGATCAGCCCTCCCTATCCATGGCACAACGGTTTGACCACTGTGTGGAGAATTTCGGAAATTATTTTTCCAGACTGGCTTGCAAAATAACGGAGTTGGACCGCGAGGATTTGAGAATTGTTTTTTCGGCGGCCTTTGCCGAAATAGAGGCACAGGTCATTGAACAGGGGAGCGCGTCGCTTATTTCTTAGTAAGAAGAGCGTGAACCGGAGGCAAACCCATGAAGCGGACGCTTACGTTAGTTTTCTCGGTTTTGGTGCTGTCTTTTGCGGCCTCCTGCACCACCGTTAAAGAGGCCAATCCGGATCAAATCAGCATCGATACCGGCGATGTCGGGGATATCGTCCCGGGTATTCGTGCCTGGATCGCGTGGTTCGAGGCAGATGGTCATTGCGCCAGACAGGGCAAGGACGAGGAATTGGCGGATCTGAAAGGATCGGTCGTCACCTATCGCTGCACCGCCGAAAAATAAGTCATCCACCGGATGGGCGCCGGCGCTTCATCCAGTCGCGGTAGGACGACCAGACAAGCAGTGCGCATGACAATTCCGTCCGCAACGCGACCCAGTCCCGATAATGCCTTCTGGCCCCCGATTTGCGCAGCGTGTGACCTGCCTGGATGGATTGGCGGGCAATCTGGCGGACATCTTCCCAGGCAACGCGTCTTCGATGGAATAGTGGAATGCGCCGGTTTGCCATAGGAGGCTACCTGATCGGGAAAAATACCTCATCTGAGCCTATTTTGGTATTTCTACCGAGTCAAGTAATTTGCGGTATTATTACCCAATATTAGAATCGGTCAGGGCAGGTGGGTGATGACCTGAATGACGCGGCCGACAATTTCGATTTCCCGGTCGATAAAAATTGATTCATGGGATTCGGTACTATCGGGTTCCAGACGAAAGGGGTCGGCACGGTAGCGCTTGAAGGTCGCCTGGCCGTCATATTTCAAGACATAGAATCGGCCCGAGACGAGGGATTTATCACCGAAATCAACGATGATGACGCTGCCCTCCGGGGCAATTCTGTTCATGCTCGATCCGACAACGCGCAGTGCGATCAGCGTCTTCCGGTTGTTGGCAACGGCGATATAGTCCTCTGCATCTCCCACCGCATAGGGATCCGTTGTCTCCGACAAGGCGCCGGCCCGTACCCAGCTCACCAGCGGAACCTGCAGAATAGGCTTGTCGGTGTGGCTGATATTGCTGGCCGAGGGTAACTCCAGCAACTCCTCAAGGGACCATTCGAGACCCCGGGCGATACCCTGCAGGGTATCGCGCCTCGGGTTGCGGGATTTGGACCGGAGCACGTTGCGAATGGCGTCAGGCGTCAGGCCGCCGTCTATGGAGGCCCGCCGCGCCGATTTACGGATTGCCTGAAGGCGGGATTTTATCCGGTCTCTTAGATCCATCATGACCCGGTAATTATGCCTCATCCTGAATAACACACCATGCGGTATTATAACCTAGTAATGCGGTATAAAACCCGATAATGTCCAGTCTTAGTTATCCAGGAGAAGCGATCGAAAATTGTTGAGCCGGAACCAATGGGGGGATTTGAGCGATGAACAGGGACCGAAAATCGAGACTGAGCCGGGCTGTGAGCCGGCCGCGGAAACAATGTGACAGCCCGACGCCGGAGACCGTGGCAAAGCTCCGCTATGATGTTATCGCGCGGCTGCGCGACCACGGCCGGATCTCGGCCCGCCATCTTGAGATTGCCGAAGAAATACGTTCCGTGCACGAGGCGGTGGGGCGGGGCCTGTTTCCGACCGCTCAATCGGTCCGGTGGCACGGCGGCTCCGGCGGGCGCCGGGGGGGCGGTGAGTTTTTCGACCGGATGACCCAATCGGAACGATACGCCTGGGAGCGCCGGTACCTGCCCTGGACACACGATCTGGCCACCGAAATTGCGGCCGGTATGGCGGGAACCCGGTGGCTCCAGCTCATTATCGACATTGTCGTCGACAATCTATCGTTACGCGATGTCGAAACCCGCTACCAGCTGCGTCACGGGACGGCCATTGCCTATCTCACCAACGGTCTGGATCGCTATCATACCCCATCCTGACGGGCCCGCCGGGGCTGGGTTTGGAGAAATCCATGGTGACCTGATATGATGCGGCCACTATATAAGCTGTGGCGATCGCACGTCTTCGCCGACCCTGAATCATGTTCCGTCCGATTGAGCGTCTATGACAGGAGCCAAAAAAGAATCCGCCGCCACGCGCGATGCGTCGCTGTTCGCCGTAGATCGGGCGGCCTATGAGCTTCGTCGCGGGCGCCCGGTCTGTGTGACCGATGACACCGGAAATGCGGTCGTCGCGGTGTCGGCCGAGCTTGCCACCGATGATTCCATTGGGCGTTTGTCGGCGCTGGCGGGCGTCAAGCCGGACCTGGCGATCACCCATCATCGCGCCCGAACCCTGAAGGTCGCGCTTTATACCGAGGACATTGTCCTCATGCCGTTCCCGTCCTGGCTGACCGCCGACATGGCGCGCAGTGTCGCCGATCCCACATCGGATCTCGCCAACCCGCTTCGCGGCCCGTTCACCGCCAAGCGCGACCCGGTCACGGAGTCGGGAATTGCCGCGGTGCAGCTTGCCAAGATCGCCCGTCTGCTGCCCGCGGTTCTGCTGGTATCGATTCCAAAGAAAAACAAGCTGTCGAAAGAAGACATCGCCCGCGTCGGGGCCGCCCATGTGATGGATTATGAACTCGATTCGGCGGGTAGCCTGAAACAGGTCACCGCGGCGAAAGTGCCGCTAGAGGATGCGGAAGACGCCCGCATTCTTGCCTTTCGGTCAAGCGATGGCGGGCGCGAGCATCTCGCCATCGTCATTGGCGAGCCGGCAAGCGACCGGCCGGTCCTGGTGCGTCTCCATTCCGAATGTTTCACAGGGGATCTGATCGGCTCCCTCAAATGCGATTGCGGCCAGCAATTGCGCGGCGCCATCGCCGAAATTGCCCGCGAAGGGGCGGGGATACTGCTGTATCTGCGCCAGGAAGGGCGCGGCATCGGGTTGATCAACAAGCTGCGCGCCTACGCCCTCCAGGGACAGGGGTTCGACACGGTGGAGGCCAACGAACGGCTGGGGTTCGAATCCGACGAACGGGTGTTTCTGCCGGCCGCCCGCATCCTGAAACAGCTCGGTTACAGCCAGGTCCGTTTGATGACCAATAACCCCGACAAGGTCGCGGGGCTCGAACAGTACGGCATCGAAGTAATCGACCGGGTACAGCATGCTTTCCCGTCCAACGACCACAATGAATTCTACCTGTCCACCAAGAAGGAAAAGAGCGGCCACCTCCTGTGATCGCTTTCTCCTCATAATCCCTGGAACGGAATATATTCCTTGACGGCGGGACGCGAAATCTATATAGTTTTCCATCCTGCGAAGAGTGCGCCTCCGGAAATTCCCTGACCGGAGGTTTTCTTGTTTTTGGGCGCATGGCAGCACGTCAGCGGTCTCATGGATCCACAAAAAATCCACCTGAAATCTCCTCCGAACCGGCAGTTCCATAGTCTCCGGTTCCACGACCAGATGTAGAAAGTCGTGGCGTCCCTGACGGCCATTGGCTGCTCCAACCCATAAAGATTTATATGCGCTCTTTTATGATCGCCGCCCTTGTGGCGGTTTTTTCGTGTCCCGTATCCGCTCAAAGCTGGTGCGGCGACAGAGCCAGGCTAATGGACGAACTCGTGCGCGACTTCGGTGAACGTCAGGTGGGGATCGGCCTCATCAACAAAGAGCTCATCGCCGAGCTCATGATTTCGGAGGATGAAAAAACCTGGACCATTATCGTCACATCATCCAACGGCGTGAGTTGCATCATCGCCGCCGGTGAGAGCTGGCAACCACCGCTCCCGGATGCGACGGGCACTGATTCAAAACTTAATCCGTAATCATTGCTCGCACACAACTGAATTGGAGGCCGGTGCGCTTCCTTTAGAAGCCGTTCCGATCATCATGATTGGGGCGGTTTTTTCATGTCCGGGTTTCCGATCCGGGCCAACCGACGCCCTATGTCAAATGCGCATGGCGTCATAACTGAGGAAGACTGAATGACGGAAAAATACATAAAGTTAATCGATGCCAAATCGGCAGCCTTCACAAGCGAAGTGGTGACGATGAGCGATTTGGTGCCGCGACAGGGCGGAACGGCGCGAAAAACCATACCACCAGTATTTGGCGGCAGCATAAGCGATGCTGGCACACGGGATGCTTACGTTCATTTGGATACTACTAGCGGTTCGGCCAGGCTCGTTGTCGAGGCGTCGCTGGGACAGGGCTCTGACTTCCATGAGGTCGATAGTTTTAATGACGTCGGTGTTACTCAGATCACCGGTTATCCGCGCATGAGGCTAAAATTGGACAATGTCTCGGGAGGTGGAACCCATTCCGCCGGAATTTATGGTGATCTCGGTCATGATGGTTTAATTGACATCCTGACTGATCTTAGCCTCACCACCAACCTGGAGTTATGTCTCGATGCTGGCGATAGTAATTCATACGATGGGGTATCGCAGACGTGGGCTGACCTGTCTGGCTCAAGTAACGGCGCTGAGTTTCATCTCGGTACCACGCCCTGTGTAGACGCCGATGATCCTGTATTCGTTGGTAGCGCGGGTCACCTATCGAGCGATGAATATTTTAGTTTCGATGGCACCGACTTATTCAGGTATGGCTCGGCCAACGAGTCATGGATGGAAGCTCTTCACAAAAATGGAGCCTCATTCACGGCTCTGTTTGCCACTCGATTGCCGTCTGGCTCCGAGGACGCGTTGTTTGGAGACATTTCCGGCGCAGCACTCACAGGCATTCGCTTGATCTATCTCTTTACCGACCGAAAGCCGGTATTCGAAGTGTACAACGCTGGAGCGACGGCACTCAGCAAATCAGGTGATACTGCACCACCGGTTGATCAATGGTTCTTCGAAGCAATCTCCATCGATGAGAACGGTGGTAATGTAAGTTTCTTCTGGCGGGATGGAGCTTACAATCAGGTTAGCGGTTCCAACACTTTCGATGCGGCATATACCAGCCCTGCGGCAGGTAATGCCGGTGTTGCATTCGAAATAGGCGCTGAAGGCAATGCAGTCGACGAGCTAAATTGTGGTTCTCGGCTCGGACTCGCTGCATTTTGGTCTTCAGCTCTTACCAAGACGCAACTCGATAACATTTTTAACAAGGTGCGTGGACGATTTAACGTCTGAATAGTACTGCTTAATAACCAAAATGCCCCGCCCGGCGAAAACCGGGCGGGGCTTTTTTGTGTCCGGCGCTTATTATTTGACCGAAATTTCGTAGCCGTGGATGCGTTTGTCGGGCCGGATGGTGATATCCACGCCGTTGGCGACACCGTAATGGATTTTCTGGTGCCACAGGAAATGGGCCGGCACTTCTTCCATGATGGCGTTGATCGCCTGGTTCATAAATT
>JABJKO010000293.1 GCA_018660305.1 Rhodospirillaceae bacterium | reverse complement strand
GTCGTGGCGCCGGGAATGGCGTCTTCGGCCACGCTGGCGAGGATTGAATTAAGGGTAGTATCCGGCCCCTCTTGAAACAGCCGTTGGGCGAAGGCTATATCCGATATAAGACTGTGTGTGAGGAAAGGGCTGTTGCCGAAAATTGCAGCCAGAAGACGACGAATTCGGTTATCCTGAAGCGTGTATTCGACAAAAGAAATGAGATCGGAATTATCAGTGCGGTTCGCGGCGTCCCGCCAGTGCTGTAACCCCAGCTCGACACCTTCCAAATTGCCTGGCGAAGGCAATTGCTCGGGCTCCGGGACCAGTGTTGCAGAATCGAATACCAACGCCTGTATTTCCTTAAATATTGGGTATTTACAGACTGATCCACGCACCTTCGCGGGTCAAGCCGGCGCGGAGCCCTCACCATGATTGTGCGGACAACACGGGTTCTGGCTGAAATTGCAGCTGCGTCTCTTCTGGGCATTATGCTGCTCACCGGGGCCGCGGCATGGCGCCTGTCCCAGGGGCCTGTCCCTCTCAATTTCCTCACACCGCATTTCGAAGAAGCCCTGAACGGCCATGGTGCGCCCTTCCGGGTGACTCTTGAGAAAACCATTCTGGCCTGGGCCGGGTGGGAGCGGACCCTGGATATTCGCGTTGTCGATGTCCGGGCTACCGCCAAGAATGGCCGGCTTATCGCTCAGGTGCCGGAGATTTCGGTCAGTGTCAGCGTTCGAGGCCTGTTACAGGGCATCGTCGCACCGACCAGCCTCGATCTGATTGGCGGAAGCCTGCAACTGGTCCGCCGGAAAAACGGCGAACTGGCCATGACTTTTGGTGACCTGACGGGCGAGGGCGAAGACAGTATCCGCGATGCTGTTTTCGAAAGGTTGATCGAGGTGTTGAGCGCCGAGCCAAGCCCCGATCGGCCCGCTTCCTATTTGCGGCGTGTCAGCATTCTTGATGCCCGGTTGAGGATTGATGACCGGTCGGCGGGTGTCGTCTGGGGCGCGCCGGAGACCAATATCATCCTGTTGCGCGAGGATGGAGAAATTCAGGGAACCTTCTTCACTCAGTTGGATATTGGCGGATCCATTACGGCGGTAAACGGGGCGGCAAGCTGGCAGCCGAACTCGGATATCATACGTATCGACACTGAATTTTCCGGCGTTCGCACCGACCGGGTCGCGGCCAAATTACCCTTCCTGAAGGGGGTCGAATCTCTTCGTCTTAATGTTCGGGGACGGGTCGGGTCGACGATTACCCTGGATGGTGAACTGCGCGATGCCAATTTTGATCTGGTCGCGGGACAGGGCCAGGCTACCTATTCGGCATTCTGGCCCAGCGGCCTGCCGATCAAATCGGCACATATCCAAGGCTCTTTCGATGGCGATACCGGCAGTCTTGAGATCGATAAGCTGCTGGTGGATTTGGATGGGCCGAAGCTTTCGGGCCGGACGACGGTGCTCAAATTGGGAGACGGGCTTGCCATCGATGGGGTGGTTACCATCGATCGTCTGAAGCTCGAGGCCCTGAGCCGTTATTGGCCGGGGAATGTTGCCAGTCGACCCCGTAAATGGGTTCTGGAAAATATGCCGTCGGGCATTGTCGAGGGGACCAAGGCGACGCTTTCTCTGAGGATTCCCGATCTGGCGACAGGAGACATCAGGGTAGAATCTTTTGCTGGTAAGCTACGCCTTCGGGACACGACGATTTATCATGTCAAAGGCCTGCCACCGATCCGGAAGATGGCGGCTACGGCGGTTTTCTCCCGCGATCGCTTTATCGGGACCGTTCGCTCCGGTGTTGCGAAAAAGCTCAAAGTCAGATCGGCTAGCGTTCGTCTTACCAATCTTGATAAAGACACGGAGCAAGCTGATATCGACGTTACGGTCGAGGGGGCGCTGGAAGACGCGTTGTCGATGATCGATCGACCGCCGTTGGGGTTTGTATCGCTTCTTGGTATGCAGCCCACCGGTGTTTCCGGTCGAACAACAACGGACCTGACGTTCAGTTTTCCCATCGACCGGTCCATTGAACTGGCCGATGTCGACATTCGGGGACGCGCGCGCCTGACCGACATCAATGTGCCGAATTTTGCGTTTGGCAGAACCATTTCTGCCGACAGCCTTACCCTCAAAGTCGATAAGGCCGGGCTGGAATTGAGCGGAGAGGCAAATGTCGGGTTGGTGCCGGCGACCATAAAATGGATAGAACGCTTCGACGAAAAGGAGCCCTATAAGCGACGCTACGAGGCCCAGGCTGTTCTGGATAAGGACGGACGCAAGGCGGCGGGGCTGCCTGACCTGAGTCCGTATCTCACAGGTCCTGTCTCCGTCGATTTGTCCTATTTGCAAGCGGTAAAGGGCAAGAAGGAACTCGCCCTGAAATTTGCCCTCAAAAACGCCGGTCTCTGGCTACCCGGGCTCCATTGGCGCAAGCAGGCGGGTGAAGAAGGGGTCGCATGGTTGAGCATCGATCTGCAGTCCGATAGCACCGTTAATATTCGACAATTCGACCTGCGCACCGGGACTCTCTCCTTGGACGGCAGTGTGGCGTTCGATGAAAATCGGGCGTTGGCCCGTGCGGTTATTGGCAAGTTTAAACACGGGCGTACGAATGTATCCGCGACCATAGCGCCGCATGCTGACGGTGGGTTTAATCTCGATGTGCGCGGATCGGAATTCGATGCCACGCCTTTCCTCAAGGAGGACGACACGACGGTGCCGCAGGCGACTACCCTGCCGAACCTCCATATCAACGCGACGCTCGACAGGATCTGGTTCGACGAAGAAAAGTCATTCAGCAATCTTTCCGCCCGGCTTACCGGCAAGGAGGGCGAGTGGCAGAAAATCGACGCGACAGGACATCTGGGGGCGGGACACGAGATAAAGCTGTCTTATGAAGTGGCGCCCATACCGCAATTATCCATCAAAGCGGCCAATGCGGGTGAAACATTGCGGGCTCTGGATCTCTTCGGCACCATGCAGGGTGGAACCCTTTTGCTGTCGGCCCGGAAGTCGGACAAGAAGAGGCCGGAGGCATGGATCGGTACCCTTGATGTGACCGATTTCGTCATGGTCAAGGCGCCCGTGCTCGCAAAGGTTTTAACCAACCTGTCTTTGACGGGTATTCAGAACAACCTGTCGGGTAAGGGAATTCAGTTCGTGAAGCTGGATGTGCCTTTCGAATTCGAAAACGACATTTTCAAGATATTGAATGCCAGATCGGTGGGCTCGGAACTTGGTATTACGGTGGAAGGCACCGTCGACCGTGGCAAGGATGTGGTTGATTTGAGGGGCACTATCGTCCCCGCCTATACGATCAACAGCGTGCTGGGGAATATTCCCGTCCTCGGGACTCTGTTGACGGGAAAGAAGGGAAGCGGGGTGTTCGCCGCGACCTACAAGATTGGCGGATCGGTCGATAATCCAAAGATCAGCGTCAATCCGCTGGCCGCATTGGCTCCCGGGTTTCTCCGGAATCTGATTGGTATTTTCGATGGCTCCATAAAACCGGATGGCGGCAATTCATCCGTGATACCGGATACGAATTAAACCGCCTGCAAGAGAACATGCCGCTTTTTGCCGGCCGAAAGCTTGATCGCGCCGTCTTCATTGGCGTCGGCCAGAGCAACCAGCTGGCCCTCATCCTTCGCGACATTGTCGTTTACCCGACCGCCGCCGCCCCGGATCAGCCGTTTGGCCTCGCCATTGCTCGATGCAAGACCGGCCCGGACAAACGCTTCGAAAACCGGGATGCCCGCTTCCAGATCGGCCCTTGGCACGTCGACGCTGGGGAGCGCCGATCCCTGAGCCCCTTCTTCGAAAGTGACGCGGGTGGTCTCCGCCGCTTCATCCGCGGCGGCCTCGCCGTGACATAGTTTGGTGGCTTCAAAGGCGAGGATTTTCTTGGCCTCGTTGATTTCCGAATCCTTCAACGCTTCGAGGCGCGCAATGTCAGCCATGGGAAGTTCGGTAAAGAGTTTCAGAAAGCGGGCGACGTCGGCATCCGCCGTATTGCGCCAGAACTGGAAATATTCATAGGGGGATAGCCGGTCATTGTTCAGCCAGATGGCGCCACTGGCGGTTTTCCCCATTTTTTCGCCCGACGCTGTCGTAATCAGGGGAGAGGTCAGCCCATAGAGAGCTTTGCCATCCACCCGGCGGCCGAGCTCTACGCCGTTGACGATATTACCCCATTGATCGGACCCGCCCATCTGCAGAACACAGTCGCTGCGGCGTGACAGCTCGAGAAAATCATATGCCTGCAGGATCATGTAGTTGAATTCGAGAAAGCTCAGCGTCTGTTCCCGTTCGAGACGGAGCTTCACGGAATCGAAACTCAGCATGCGATTTACCGAAAAATGCTGACCGAATTCGCGCAGGAACGGAATGTATTCGAGCGAATCCAGCCAGTCGGCATTGTTGACCATGACTGCATCCGTCGCCCCGTTGCCAAAGGACAGGAATTTTTCAAAGACGCCTTTAATGCCGGCCATATTGCCGGCGATGATTTCCTCGGTAAGTATCTGGCGCGATTCATCCTTGCCCGACGGATCGCCAACCCTGGTCGTTCCGCCACCCATAAGAACGATGGGTTTATGGCCGCATTTCTGATACCAGCGCAGCAGCATGATGGGGATCATGCTGCCGATATGGAGGCTGTCGGCGGTGCAATCAAAGCCGATATAACCGGCTTGCGGCTGCCCGCAGGATAGCAGCGTCCCGAGGCTATCGCCGTCGGTGCATTGATGGATAAACCCGCGCTCGGCGATGGTCTGTAGGAAATCGGACTTGTAGCTTGTCATGGCAATACGCCGTTTGGCCTGCGGTCTGTTTCGGCGTCAGAATAAAAATCAGCCGGGTCATGATTCGGGCTGCGAGGTTTACCATAGGCACATCGGCGATGGCGAGCCCTGCGATCGCGCCTGTGACGAATTGTTGGAGAAACCCGCGTGTCAGAAACTGCCGCCAGGGACAGGTTTGAGACCCCGCTTTTGGCCCTTGGTCTCATGAGTGGAACGTCGATGGATGGCATCGACGCCGCGCTGCTCCGAACCGATGGACAGACGGTCACTGAAACCGGCCTGGCATCGACCACGCCCTATGATTCCGATCTGCGAAACGCCATACGGGGAATTCTTGGCGGGGTCGGTGCCGTGGACGACGTCGAGCGCCGGGTGACCGAGGCCCATGCGGCGGCCGTAACCGGATTGCTGGCAGCGGCAAATTTGTCTGCCGCCGATATCGACATTATCGGATTTCATGGCCACACGATCCTGCACCGGCCGCAGGAGGGCCGCACCTGGCAGATTGGCGATGGCGGGCTGCTGGCCAGGCTGACGGGCATCGACGTGGTATGCGACCTGCGATCCAACGACGTCGCCAAAGGCGGCGAAGGGGCGCCCATTGTGCCCGTCTATCACCGTGCCCTGTGTGGCGACCTGCCGCGTCCGCTCGCCATTGTGAATATCGGCGGTGTCGCCAATGTGACCTGGATCGGTATGGATGATGAGATGCTGGCCTTCGATACCGGCCCCGGCAATGGGTTGCTGGATGAATGGGTCGATTCCCATATCGGCGAACCCTTCGACAAGGGCGGCAAGCTGGCCGGTGCCGGACAATCGCAAAGTGATCGGCTCGTCCGCCTGCTGGAAAATCCCTATTTCGATCAGGCTCCGCCGAAATCGCTCGATCGCATCGATTTCGATCTGACGGCACTGGAGGGTCTTCGCGCCGCGGACGGGGCGGCGACGCTGGTTGCCTTTACCGCCGAAACCATCGCCCGCGCAAAACCGTTTCTGCCCGCACTGCCCAACCAATGGCTGGTGACGGGCGGTGGCCGGCACAACCCGACATTGATGGCGGCTTTGGAGGACAGTCTGGGTATGAAGGTAGCGGCGGTGGAAACCGTCGGTTGGAACGGTGATGCCTTGGAGGCTCAGGCCTTTGCGTTCCTGGCGGCGCGCAGCCTGTTGTCACTGCCGCTGACCTATCCGGGGACAACAGGTGTCTCGGCCCCCGTGACCGGCGGCCGCTTCTTTGCGCATTCTTTGAAATAGCTATATGCGCGCCAGCACTCTTTACTTTTACTGAGCGTTTGCCAGTGCGGCCACTTCCCGTTCCAGATAGGCGTCGACCCGGGTGGTCAGTTCGTCGACCTTTTCATGGAAGAAATGATTGGCGCCCTCGATGATCTGATAGTCGATGGTGATTCGTTTCTGGCTCGCCAACTTCTTCGCCAGCGTATCGACGGAATCCTCCGGCACCATATTGTCTTCGGCGCCGTGGACGATCAGCCCGGATGCCGGGCAGGGGGCCAGGAAGGCAAAATCGTATTTATTGGCTGGCGGCGCGAGGGCAATGAAACTGTTGATTTCGGGCCGGCGCATCAAAAGCTGCATGCAGATCCAGGCCCCAAACGAGAATCCGCCGACCCAGCATTGCGATGCATCGGGATTTGCCGATTGCAGCCAATCGAGGGCGGCGGCGGCGTCGCTCAGTTCGCCCGCTCCTTCGTCATATTCGCCCTGTGAGCGCCCGACACCGCGAAAATTGAACCGCAAGGTGGAGAATCCGCGCCGCGCAAAGGTCTGATAGACCTCGAAGACGACACGGTTGTTCATGGTGCCCCCCTGCTGCGGGTGGGGATGAAGAACGAGCGCGATGGGCGCGTTGGTCCGGCGCGAATGATGATAGCGGCCTTCCAGCCGCCCATCCGGTCCATTGAAAATTACTTCGGGCATGACCGAATGCTGCTCCTAAACGTGGCGACGATGTGAATTGGTTCGGGCGTTGTACACGAATTCCGGCCCATACCAAATAGTTGACTGATTTGGTGTGGATAAATACAGTCGCCGCAGAAAATCCCCACCCCGTAGCTTAACAGGCATCTTCCCTTAGGCCACGTCCTCTATGAAGGCGAATATAGAGAGTTGCCCCAGGAAAATTCAAGGCTCTCGATGAGTGGGAATGCAGATTCAGACGAGTGAAGCGTCGAATTGGCGCAATTTACAGAGGGCGTAGGGCATGAAATTGAGCACCAAGGGGCGATACGCTGTCATGGCGATGGTTGAACTGGCGCAGAGAAGCGGTGGCCAGCCGGTCGCCCTGGCCGATATCGCGGAGAGCCAGGGCATCTCCTTGTCCTATCTGGAACAGCTCTTTGCCAAATTGCGCCGCGGCGGCGTGGTCAAGAGTATGCGGGGACCCGGCGGGGGCTATACGCTCTCAAAGGCGGCGGAGCGCATTCGGATTGCCGATGTGGTCCTGGCTGTGGATGAACCGGCCAAGAGCGCAAGCTGCTCCCCCATTTCCCCTGACGGCTGCTGCTCCAACCAGGCGCAATGTTCGACCCACGATCTGTGGGAAGCCCTGGGAAATCAGATTTACGGGTTCCTGAATTCGGTGACCATCGCCGACGTGTGCGCGCGACGCATCAGCGGCACCGGGCAGCCGGTCTGGTCTTCCGACCACCGGTCCGCCACGGCCTGAGGGAAGAGGCGCCCGCGTGTCGTCCCAGATATATCTTGATTTTAACGCCACGGCGCCAACCCGTCCCGAGGTCATCGATGCCATGACCGAGGCGATGCGCGACGGGGGCAATGCGTCTTCCGTACACGGGACCGGCCGCGCCGCGCGGGCCCGGGTGGAAGCCGCGCGCCGCGCTGTAGCGGCCCTGATCGGCGCGCGGGCCGAGAACGTCCTGTTCGTGGGCAGCGGCACCGAGGCCAATAATCAGGTGCTGCGGTGTACGGGCTGCACGGATCTGGTGATTTCCGCAATCGAGCATGAATCCGTCATGCTCGCGCGGAGCGATGCGGCCGTCCTGCCGGTTCTGCAGGAGGGGGTGATCGATCTCGACGCCCTCGAGAATATGTTGGCGGAGCGCACCGAACCGACCCTTGTTTCCATTATGATGGCCAATAACGAGACCGGTATCGTACAGCCGGTGGCCGAAATTGCGCGCATTGCCCACGCCAAGGGCGCGCTGGTTCACACAGATGCCATTCAGGCGGCCGGAAAGATCCCGGTGGATATGGCGGCTCTGGGTGTGGATTTCCTGAGCCTTTCCGCCCACAAAATCGGCGGGCCCCAGGGTGTCGGTGCGCTGGTCTGCCGCGACCGAAGCAAGCTTGACCGTTTGGTCCATGGCGGTGGCCAGGAAAGCGGCCTGCGGGCCGGGACCGAAAACGTCGCCGGCATCACGGGCTTTGGTGTTGCCGCCCGGTGTGCCGCTGACGGGTTGGCTGATTTTATGGCTCTGGCCGGGCTTAGGGATTCCCTCGAACAACGGCTGAGCAATATTGTCCCGGGCCAAACCGTGTTCGGCGCCGGTCTGGCGCGTCTGCCCAATACCTGCAAGGTGGCGACTCCCGGCCTGTCCAGCGAGGTGCAGGTGATGGGGCTCGACCTTGCCGGGATTGCCATTAGTGCGGGGTCCGCCTGCGCGGCAGGACGCGTGGAGGCTCCCTATGTTCTGACCGCCATGGGTGTGGAAGAGTCGCTGGCGGTCTGCGCCGTTCGTATCAGCCTCGGCTGGACCACCCGTGCTGAGCATATTGATCAATTGGTCGACTCGTGGGGAACGCTGTACCAGCGGACGCAGGACCGCGCTTTCCCCGCCGCCCCATAACACCGAGGGAGCGAGACCGCCGCCATGCCCCGCGTCACCTTTGTCCTGGTCGATGGGACACGCCAGGAAATCCATGCGGCCGCCGGCGAGACGCTGCTGCGGATCGCCTGGGATAATCACATCGATATCGAAGGCGCCTGCGGCGGGGTCATGGCGTGTTCCACCTGTCATGTCATTGTCGATACGGCCTTTTCAACGCGGCTGGCGTCCCCCAGCCAGGAGGAAGACGAGATGCTCGATCTCGCCTGGGGCCTGACGCCCAATTCCCGTCTGGGCTGTCAGATCGTTCTCACCGATGCGCTCGATGGGCTAATAGTTCGTCTGCCGGCGGAAACCACCAACCATCTGGGGGGATAGGCGCATGTCAAATGACGCACTTGAGACAATTTTCGCGCCCGGCGGTTTCCTGGCCGGCTTGCGGGAGAGCTGCGCCAGGGACTGGCAGGATTATGTGGCGCATCCCTTTGTCAAAGGGCTGGGTGACGGATCCCTGCCGGAGGCCAGCTTTCGCCACTATCTGGTTCAGGATTATCTGTTTCTGATTCATTTCGCGCGGGCCTACGCCCTGGCGGCCTATAAGGGCGAAACGCTGGAGGAAATTGGCAGCGCCATGCGGGCCTGCGCCGCCATCGTCGATACTGAAATGGCGTTGCACCTGACGTTCTGCGCCGAATGGGGGTTGAGCGAGGCCGACATGGCGGCGACGCCGGAAGCGACCGGGACTCTGGCCTACACCCGCTACGTCCTGGAGCGCGGGGTAGCGGGCGATTTGCTCGATCTCCATGTGGCTTTGGCGCCCTGTGTTCTGGGCTATGCCGAAATTGGTCTTGCACTGTCCCAGGGCCAAGCAGCCCTGAACGCCCCTAACCCCTACCGGCCGTGGATCGAGATGTATGCCGGTGAGGAATATCAGGCGGTCGCGCGGGAGGCCTCGCACTTCATCGAAGCCCTGTCCCACAGGCGCGGCGCCGACGCCCGGCGCCATGGCCTCGAAAAAGTGTTCGCCGATGCGACACGGCTCGAAATCGCCTTCTGGGATCAGGGCATGGCTGTATAGGGCTCTAAGGGCTGTCCGGCCGCGTCGGCAGCACGTAGAGAAAAACCTCGTCGCCCTCGATGGTTTCGATTTGTGTCGGCGTCCATCCCATGACCGGAAACCGGAAGGTGACGACCCGGCTGCCGGGCTTGAGCAAGGCATTCATGCGCGGCCTCAGTTCGCGGTTGATGCGGTGCGACATGAACAGCGTCAGCACCGTTGCCTCGCGGAAATCGGCGCGGAATATGTCATCGACAATAAAGGTTGTTTTCTCTTCGACACCTGCTTTCCTCGCATTGAGGGCACCCTGAAGGGCGCGTTTGGGATCGATGCCGATTCCGGCTTTCGCCACGAAATCCCTGACCGCGGCGATCACGATACGCCCGTCACCGGACCCGAGATCATAGACGATATCATCCGGGCCCACGTTGGCCATGCGCAGCATCAGCGCAACGCCAGCGGGTGGCGTGCCGGCGAAGGGAACGTCGAGGGGTTTGAATTTGCCCCGCTTCTGGGCGTTGGCGACGTCGGCGGCGGCAAGAAACAGGATTGTTAAAGCGGCTATCCAGCCGGCGGATCTGATCAGGGCGATCATGGTCGGCACCTCCGATTTTGTTGACGGAAAAGCCTCTCAAAAAAACAAAATCTAGACAGTACAGATTATTGGAAAACCAGCCTATATTCCGCCACATGAACCAGTCTTTGAACAGTCTTGGATTAAAAAAAGCGCCGCGGGACACCCGCGTGGTCGTCGCCATGTCCGGCGGCGTGGATTCTTCGGTGACCGCGGCTCTGCTGGCCGAGCAGGGCTATGACGTGGTCGGCGTGACGCTGCAGCTCTACGACCATGGGGCGGCGGTTCAGCGCAAGGGTGCCTGTTGTGCCGGTCAGGACATCAAGGATGCCGGGCGGGTCGCCGAGACCATCGGTATTCCGCATTACGTGCTGAATTACGAAAGCCGCTTTCGGGAAGAGGTGATCGACGTCTTCGCCGACGCCTATGTGCGCGGCGAAACGCCGATCCCGTGTGTGACCTGCAACCAGACGGTCAAGTTCCGCGATCTTCTGGCGACGGCACAGGACCTCGGCGCCGAAGCCCTGGCCACCGGTCATTATATCCGGCGGGTTGCCGGGGATCGGGGTCCGGAACTTCACCGGGCTGCCGACGAAGGCAAGGATCAGAGCTATTTCCTGTTCGCGACAACGGAGGAACAGCTCGATTATCTGCGCTTTCCTCTCGGTGAATTCACCAAGGCAGAGACCCGTGATCTGGCTCAGCGCTTCGATTTGCCGGTCGCTGCCAAGCCGGACAGTCAGGATATATGTTTCGTGCCCGATGGGCGCTATGCCGACATTGTGCTCAAGCTGCGCCCCGAGGCTGCGGAACCCGGCGATATCGTTGACCTCGATGGGCAGGTGAGGGGAACCCATGACGGCATCATTCACTTCACGGTGGGTCAGCGCCGCGGGCTCCATATCGGCGGAACCGAAGAACCGCTCTATGTCATATGGCTCGATCCGGCACAGCGGCACGTGGTGGTCGGCCCCCGCAGTGCCCTGGCCACCAAGACCATCCAGCTATGGGGGGTCAATTGGCTGGCCGGGGCGGGTGACGGGGGACCCATAAACTGTGAGGTCAAAGTGCGGTCCACCCAGCCGCCGGTGCCGGCCATTGTAACGCGGGGCGCGGCAGACGCGGCCCATGTAACCCTGGCAATTCCCGGTCAGGGCGTCTCGCCGGGGCAGGCCTGTGTGTTTTACGACGGCGACCAGGTGCTCGGCGGCGGCTGGATCCAGCGTGAAAATGCGCCCATAGCCGCGTAATACTTGACTTAGGCTGTCCCAAGGCCGTATTACGGCTCGCTTCCGATGGTTGCCGCCATCTTTTCTCGGTGCGGCGGGGTAGCTCAGCTGGTTAGAGCAGCGGAATCATAATCCGCGTGTCGGGGGTTCAAGTCCCTCTCCCGCTACCATCGCTAGCCACTTTTACGAAGGCAGCCCCAAAAGCTCGGCGCCACGGCGCCTCCCGGCGTTAAAAGATCTGTGGTACGGTCGAAGCGCTGCTGAATGTGGCGTTGATCGATTTTCTGAAGGCCGGCGGGGGGAGCGAGGCGTTGCGCCGCGCCGCCGCTCAGTAGCAATTTTTCACGGGAGGACGGCATGCCAGGATCCGACATTAAATACACCACGCGCAATGATGAGACATTCGACGGCTATGTGACCGCGCCGGCGGCGGACGGTGCCTATCCGGGCATATTGCTGATCACCGGCATCACCGGCTGCGACGACGTGGTGAAGGGCCTGGCCGATGCATGGGCTCATGACGGGTTCGTGGTATCGGTGCCCGATATCTTCTGGCGCACCCATCCCGGCCCGACGACGGATCGTGAATATGCCCAGGCGCGCTATGCGGTCTACGATGTGGATCAGGGGATGCTCGACATTGAGGATCTGATCAATGACTTGAAAGCCCGGCCCAACTGCAACGGCAAGGTGGGTGTGCTGGGATTCTGTTTTGGCGGGCGCTATGCGCATCTTTCTGCCGCGCGTCTGGGTGCTGATGCCGCCGCCGCTTTTCACGGGACCAAGATTGGCCTGCATCTCGACGAAACCCCTAACATCACCTGCCCGGTAAGCTACCATTTCGGCGATCAGGATGCGTCGATCCCCATGGAGGAGGTCGATTCCATTAGGCAGGCTTATGCCGGTCACGCCAACGCCGAGATCGCGGTCTATGAAGATTGTGTCCATAATTTCTCCACGCCGGGGAAGGCCGGCTACGTTGAAGAGATCGCGAAAGAGTCCCGCGACGCCGTTCTGCGTTGCTTTAAATCCATGTAACCCCCGGGGATGACACCCGGGCGGGCAGGGGATACAGTCCGCCGTCATGGGGAGCACCGCACAATCCATCGTCGATAGTTTGGCCGCCGAGCATGGCTGGGACTGGCTGGTCGACGCCCTCATGGAAGAGGTCAGGACCGCGCCCGGCGAAGAGCTGGCCGCCATCGGCGATCTGGTGGAGGCCGTCATGGCCTCTCTGCCGGCGAGCGGCCAAACCCACCAGGGCCCAACAGCTTAAGCATTACTTTTAATCGTTGCGATTTGCCGCGCCGGTTCCCTATGGCCGCCGCGCGCCGGTGCCATAGTGTCGGATTTTTTTACAGTTTGGAAAAGCCCGCCCCCATGGCCCGGCCTAATCCCTTGATAACTAATAATTGATCGAAACTGGCACGGAACTTGCATGGGAGTCCCCATGAGGTGGACACGACAGTTTGCTGGAGTGGCAAAATGGATTGTTGTGCTCAAAAAATTATACGAGTTGCGTCACGGAGCGCCGTGATCGGTGTGGCTGTCTGGTTGCTGGCCAGCCAAGCTGACGCCGCGCCGCTTTATCGCTCCATCGATGGTTCGGGCAATAACATCGCCAACCCCGGCTGGGGGGCTGCCGGCACGGAACTCCTGCGTCTCGCCGCACCGGCCTATGGCGATGGAATCTCCTCTCTCGCCGGCGCGGGACGTCCCAGCGCGCGCGCGGTGAGCAATGCCGTATCGGCCCAGTCAGGCCCGACACTCAACTCCAAAGGCGCGACGGATTTTCTCTGGCAATGGGGTCAGTTCCTCGATCATGACATCGATCTGACCCACACCGGCGCCATCCCGGCGCCCATTCCCATTCCCACCGGCGATCCCGTCTTCGATCCCCAGGGAACCGGGGTTCAGGTGATGTCCTTTACGCGGTCCGAAGGCAGCGGAAGCCCTCGCCAGCAGGCCAACTCGATCACCGCCTTTATCGATGCCTCCAATGTCTATGGCTCCGATGCGGCGACGGCCAATTCACTCCGCGCCTTCAGCAATGGTTTGATGAAGGTTACGGCGTCGGCGAATGGTGACCTGCTGCCCCTGGTCAACACGCCCCAGGGCCCCATGTTCCTCGCCGGTGACGTCCGCGCCAACGAACAATCTGCCCTGACCGCCATGCATACGCTGTTTGTGCGCGAACATAACAGGCTGGCTGGGGACATCGCCGCGGCCAACCCCGGCTTTACGGACGAGCAGATTTATCAGGAAGCGCGCAAGCTGGTGGGCGCCATGATTCAGTCGGTCACCTATAACGAGTTCCTGCCCATGATCCTGGGCAATGGTGCGCCCGGCGCCTATACGGGCTACGACGCCGGCGTCAATCCCGGTATCGCCAATGAGTTCTCCACGGCGGCCTACCGCTTCGGCCATTCCATGCTGTCCGAGACATTGTTGCGGCTCGATGAAAACGGCGACGTGATCGCCAACGGCAATCTGCCGCTTGCCCAGGCTTTCTTTAATCCCTCGCACATACTCGATCCCGGCAATGGCGGTATCGAACCGATCCTGCGGGGCTTGTCACAGCAGGTCGCCCAGGAAGTGGATCCCCAGGTGATCGATGCGGTGCGCAATTTGCTGTTCGGGCCGCCGGGATTTGGCTTCGATCTGGCGGCCCTCAACATGCAGCGGGGCAGGGATCACGGCCTGCCAAGCTACAATGATTTGCGGGCGATCATCCTTGGTGTCGACAAATTCACCGGCTGGGATGATCCGGATTTAAATTTTCTGCCGGGCGTAAAAGAAGCGCTCATGGCGGTCTATGCCAGTATCGACGATGTGGATCTGTGGGCCGGCGGCCTTTCCGAGTCCCACGTGAATGACGGCATGATGGGGGAGTTGTTCGCCGCCATCATGCTGGACCAGTTCGAGCGTTTGCGGGTCGGTGACCGGTTCTGGTATGAAAACGGCCTGTTCGAGCAGGAATGGATGGATTTCATCCTGGGCTCATCCCTCCGCGAGATTGTGATGCGGAATACGGGTATCGGCTCCATGCAGGTGAATGCGTTCCTGGTTTCGGCGCCGGAATCCTTGGCGCTGTTCGGTCTGGGGCTAACAATCCTGGCCCTGACGCGGCGGCGCAGAGAGGGCCGCTTGCAGGTTTTAGCGCGCGCCCTGCCCGCGCATGTAGGCTGATCGGATCTCCTCGCCGGCATCGTCGTGAAAGAAGGAGAGCAGCGTATAGCGTCGGCCCCTGAGCATGGGCATGACCTCGTGCATCAGCGTGCAGGAAAAGACGATGGCCTCGCCGGTGGCCGGCTTGTAGAGGCTGTCGCCGAATTCCGGAAATCGTAATTCGCCGCCCTCATAGTCTTCGGCATTCAAATTCAGGGTCATGGCGAACTGACGATGCCGGGTCGCCGGGGTGGTGTTGTCGCGATGGGCGCGGAAGAATCCGCTATTCTCGGCCTCGTAGCATCCCAGCTTGAATTCCTCCACATAACCCATCTTGACCTGAAACGCGCGATAGAGTTCCTGCAGCACCCGCCGGCTCATCAGGTCCTGCAGACGCGCGATCATATGCGGATCGGTGACACTGAGGTCGCGCCGCCGCTTGGCCTCGAAATTGGGCGCCCGTATGACCTCGCCATCGACGACCCGAACCGTATTCCCCTCTTCGCCGCCATCGGTTTCGAGATGGTCGATGAGCATCCGGCAGGTCTCGGGATCGAGGATTCGCGGAATGAGCAGAACCGGCGCCTGCCGGTGGGCGAGGGTGGTTTCCGGAAATTTGAGGGCGTCCAGGTGTCGGGAGAGGCGTGCTCCCACCTGATCGGATCCCGGCGCGAAGGTCTCCACGACCCGCAAATTGGCATCCAGAAGGATTACGGTGGTGCCGTTGGCGACGCCGTATTTTCGGGCCGTTTCGCCGGATTCGTCCAAAAGGACCGGGCAATCCAGGGTGGCAGGCAGCGTTGCTTCCGTGCCCTGATCGGTGATGGCCAGTATCCTGGCATTTGCCAGCTCGCCGATCTTTGCCTCAAAGACCGTCTCAGGCGTCCCGATCATGAATATCAGGACGATGGGATTGCCGGTCGCTTCGCTATAGAGGCGGATTCCCGCGCCGTTCCGATCGGTCAGGGTAAAGGGCGGGGCGCGGTCCCCGCTTTCCAGAGTGCTATTCATGGCTCTATCTTAACCATCCCGCCCTCGATTTAGCCAGGAAATCATACCGAATCGCCGCCTTAATGTCTTATTAAGGACTTGATTTTTATTCATTAATTCGGCCATGATACAAAATGGTTAGGTCTATTGGATAAGGGATTTAAAGCTGTGGCCCATTCAGCTTTATCGACCCAAATTTCCCGCAGAAATGTACTGCGGGCGTCCATCGGCGGTCTTGTGGCTGCCGCCGTGCCCTCTGCCGCTTTAGGGGCAATCCGCCCTCACGACGGCGCCCGTGCGCTTTCATTCAATCATCTCCATACCGGCGAAACCCTGTCGGTGCCCTATTGGGAAAACGGCCAGTATCTTTCCGGCGCTTTGGCGGAAATCGATAACGTTCTCCGCGATTTCCGCACCGGAGAAAAAATGCGGATGGATACGGGGCTGCTTGATTTCATGTTCCGCCTGCGTGCCGAGCTACAATCGGACGAAGCGTTCCATATCATCTCCGCCTACCGCTCGCCCAAGACCAACGCCGGGCTTGCCGCCAAGAGCCGAAATGTCTCCCGGCGCAGCTACCATATGGACGGCATGGCCATCGACATCCGCCTGCCGGGCCGTCGCCTGCACGAGGTGCGCCGCGCGGCGCTAAATCTGAAGCTCGGTGGCGTCGGCTATTATCGTAAATCCAACTTCGTCCATATCGACACCGGCCGCGTCCGGTTCTGGTAGAAGCGCCCCTTCGCACAAAGCCTTTTTGCCTGCTAGATTGCTCCCAACAACACGAAGGGGGAGTGAGACATGGCCGATGCAATGCCGTCGCACCGGGTAAAGGGCAAGAAAATATACCGGGACTTTACGCAAGACGAACTCAACGTCCAATATGACGCGCGGGGCACCGCGCCGGACGGCGACACATACCGAAACTTCATCAAGGACAAGAGCGCGCGGGTGAGGGACGAGCTGCCCTGCCGGATGAATGTCCCGTACGGCCCCACAGACGCTGAGGTGGTCAATGTCTTTCCGGCCATAAAGCCGGGTTCGCCCATCGTCTATTTCATCCATGGCGGTTACTGGCGGTCGTCCAGCCAGAACGACGTGGACCTTTATGCGGCGGCGTTGGTGCCCGCCGGCTGCGCCTATGTCACGGTCAATTACCTGCTGGCGCCGGAAGCCTCCATCGATGAGATCGTCCGCCAATGCCGCGCGGGGCTGGCCTGGGCTCACAATAACGCCGAGAGCTTCAATGGCGATCCCGATCGGGTCTATGTGATCGGCCGCTCCGCCGGTGGTCATCTCGCCGGCATGATGCTGGCCGATGGCTGGCGCGCGGAGGCCGGGCTGCCCGATGATCTCATCAAAGGCGCGACCGTGCTCAGCGGCCTGTTCGATCTGGAGCCGGTGCGCCTGTCAAACGCCAATGACTGGGCGCGGATGGACAAGGAGAGCGCCTACCGGAACAGCCCGATCCATCATCTGCCCAAGACCGGCTGCCCGCTGATCGTTGCCTGGGGTGAGAACGAAACCGATGAGTTCAAACGGCAGTCGGATCTGTATCGTGTGGCGTGGCAGGCACGGGGCTGGCCGTGCGAGACCATGGAATTTCCGGGCAAGCATCATTTCGCCTCCATGCCGGATCTGATGTATCCGGATGAGCCTTGTACCAAGGCCGTACTTGCACAAATTGGATTATCATAAAAAGGTTGAAAAAAATGGTTCAAGCAATTGATCATATTGAACTTATTGTGCGTGATGTGGACGCACACATCACACTGTTCGAAAAACTCGGCTTCAAGGTCCTGATGCGGACGGCGCATCATGGCGGGTCCGCGGAGCTTCAGCTTCCCGGGGAAAATCAGCCGATCTTTGAAATCCACGCCGTCCATGACGAGGAGGTAATCGGCATCAACCACATCGCGCTGCGGGTGGATAATGCGGAGGCGGCGTACAAGGACCTGTCCGCCGATGGTGTCGCGTTTACACGCGGACCCAAATTGATCGAGGTGACCGGACGGACCACGGTTGAGCTGCGTGATCCCGACGGCTGGCGCCTTCAGCTTGTCGACAAGGATCGCGCCCCGCCCGAGACGGAATAATTGATCGAGAGACGTTCAGGGAGACTGTCATGTGGACACCACCCGAGGAAATAACCCGCGAACAATGTCTCGCGGAATCCGAGGCCGTTCTTGCCATGCCCGATATTCCGCTCAGGGAATTTGAGGATCTGTTTCGCATTGAGGCGGTGGGGCTCCAGTGGGATATCGGCGCGCAGATCTATGAGCCGGAAGACCCGTCTAAAATCCTGATAGGGGCCGATGGCCGGAAGGTGGGTGTCTACCTGCTGTCCGGTGGCGATGGTGATTTCAAGACCATGGTGCCGGTGGCCCGGTTGCTGGCCGGAAAGTTCGGCATGAAGGTCGCCACCATGACCTATCCCGGGCGGCTCTATCTCGATGATCCGTCGCGTCACTGGCCGGGAGATACCATCAGTGCCGACGGCACCATCCGCACGCCCATGTGGCTCACCGGCGAGCACATCACGCCGGACCAGTATGAGGTCATCACCGATACCTCTATCCGCGAGCGCTACGGCACAAGAACCGTGCTGCACGCCAAACCGGGCACGGTGTTCTGGGACCGGCTGTCCGGCTGGCCCGCGGCCTTCGAGGAGGGCGGCAAGCAGACCATGGCGCGCAACATGCCCGAGGACGAATATTCCATCTACCTCCATGGCCATTCCACCGGCGGGCCGTTCGTGTTCATGCTGTCCCAACGCGTGCCCAACGTGGCCGGCGTGATGGCCGTTGAGAACTCGGCCTTCGGGTTCATCAACGAAGCCAAGCTGGCCAAGATCGGCTCGCTGGGGGAGATCGGCGATTTCGAGAAAGTGGTCACCGAGACCAAACGCACCGACCCGTTCTATGAGCTTTATATCCGCACCTGGCGCGACAAGGCGCGCTATGTGGGGCCGGAAAAGCTGGGTCAGGACGGCCCGGTGGCCCTGATGCGCCTGCCGCTGGTCATCGAGGAGGTCATGGAGCGCTGGGAAGCGGCCAAGATGCAGCCGCAATTCAAGTGCGAATATACCGTCAGCACCAATATCGAACCGTCGCTGGAAGCCGGCGCGCGCGCCTCGGCCGAACGCATGGGGCTGGATGAGGCCGGTACCGAGGCGCTGGTGCAACAGTTTCTCGGCTATGGAAGGGAACTCAAAGGCCCGGACGCAAAGCGTGTACCACCGGTGATGTTCTGCGTCTCCAAGGACAGCCGCGACCACGGTGTCGAGAGCTACAAGACCCTGGTGATGCCCATGTATGCGGAAATGAACCCGGCGCCGAGGACGTCGCTGACTCATTTTCAGGCGGGGATCCATTCCTACTGGAACGCGCTGGACGACCTCCCTGTCGGTATAGCGCCGTCGGTTGCCAAACTGTGGCATGAGGCCGTCACCGGCGGGTATTTCGTGGCCAATTGAGAATGCGCCAGTTAGACCAACCCGGCCGGTCCACGGTTTTTGCCGCCAACGGCATGGCGGCGACCTCTCATCCATTATCGTCCAGTACGGCCATTGATGTCCTGCGGCGCGGCGGTAACGCCATGGATGCGGCTATTGCCGCTTGTGCGGTGCTGTGCGTGGTGGAACCCCATTCGACGGGCATCGGCGGCGATTGCTTTTGTCTGTATTCACCAAAGGGTGAGGGCGTCATCGCCTTCGATGGATCCGGCCGAGCGCCGGCGGCGGCCTCCGTCGAGTGGTATTTAGAGAACGGAATCCGGTCCATCGACCGCCACACGCCTCATGCGGTCACCGTACCGGGGGCGGTGGAAGCCTGGTCGCGATTGCTGGCGGATCACGGCACCCTGACGCTGGGGGACGTGCTGCAACCGGCCATCAGCTATGCCACCGACGGATTTCCGGTCCACCATCGCCAGAACGACGATTGGCAGGGCTGTGAGCCCTTGCTCGCCCGCGATCCGACGGCGGCACAATATTATCTACGCGACGGCAAGGCACCTGCCATCGGCACGTTACTCACCCTTCCACTGTTGGCGAAGACCCTGCAAACCATCGCCGAAGGAGGACGGGCGGGGTTCTATGAAGGCGAGGTGGCCGCCGATATTGTCTATTACCTACGGTCAAAGGGCGGGCTTCATACGCTCGATGACTTTGCCAACGCGGCGGGCGGCTATGTGACGCCCATCAAAACCAATTATCGCGGCTATGACGTCTTCGAATGTCCGCCGGCGGGGCAGGGCATTGTCGCGCTGGCCATGCTCAATATTCTGTCCGGTTTCGACCTAAGCAAATTCGATCCTCTGTCCGCCGATCGCTACCATCTGGAAATTGAGGCTGCGCGTCTCGCCTATGGCGATCGCAATGCGCGGCTGGGTGATCCCGAATTCTCCAGAATTCCAGTGGATGAATGGTTGTCGGATTCTCACGCGGACAGGTTGCGGGCAAATATCTCAATGGATCGCTGCGTTGATCCCCTGCCGCCGTCCGATCTGCCGCTTCATGCCGATACGGTCTATCTCACCGTGGTGGACAGGGATCGCAATGCGGTGAGTTTCATCAATTCCGTTTTCTCCTCGTTCGGTTCGTGTCTCGTGAGTCCCAAAAGCGGCGTGGTTCTTCATAATCGGGGACAGGGCTTCGTGATCGATCCCGGCCATCCGAGCTGTGTCGCGCCCAACAAGCGGCCCCTGCACACCATCATTCCCGGCATGCTGGTCAAGGACGGCCGGGCGCAGATGCCGTTCGGCGTCATGGGGGGGCATTATCAGGCCATCGGACATGCCCATCTGCTGACCAGTCTTCTGGATTGGAACATGGATCTGCAGTACGCCCTCGACAGCCCACGGGTGTTTCCCAATGTTCTCGATCTGGATTTACTGGTGCAGGCGGAAAGCAATGTCCCGGAATATGTCCTGGCCGACCTGGAACGGCGCGGCCATCAAATGATTTCCGCCGCCCGACCGGTGGGCGGTGCCCAGGCCATCTGGATCGACTGGGAAGAGGGGGTTCTCCGTGGTGCTTCCGACCCCCGCAAAGACGGCATGGCCATCGGATATTAATCGCCGACGAAGTTCCGCACGTCGTTCCTCAGATAATCGAGAAAGGTGTTGGTCGCAATGGATTGCGCGACTCGCGTGTTCACCATGGTGGCCACGGTTCGGACGATTGGCGGGTCCACCGGGCGAAAGGTCACGCCGTCGGTGGCGTAGTCTTTGACGATGGTCTTGTCTATCAATGCCAATCCGGCACCAGAGCCCACCATCCGGTAGAGCGAGGGGTGCGACCGTGCCTGCCCGGCGAAGACCGGAGTCACTTTCGCCTTGCGCAGGGCGCGTCCGATGACCGATCCGTATTCGCTGTCTTCGGGCAGGACCACCATGCGGCGACCTGTGAGTTCGCGCAGGGGCACCACCGTATGATTGGTGAGCGGGTCATCGTCCGCCATGGCGAGCACGACGCTGGTTTCGAACAGGGGCTCGGCTTGTATGAGCGAGTCCGATACCGTTGCTGAAGCGATGCCCACATCATAGCTCTGCGAGGCGATACCCTGGACCACGGCGCCGGTGCCGGCACTTTCCAACTCCATCATGATGCCGGGATTATCTTTGAGGAACTGGCCGACGATGCTGGCGACAAAGCCGTCGGCATATTTGGACAAGGCGATGACGCGGACCGTTCCGGTGGCCTTTTCGGCGATGGCTTCGGCGACCTGACCGATGCGTTCCAGCCCGACAAAGGACCGTTTGACTTCCTCATAAAGGGTATGGGCGTCCTGGGTGGGGACCAGACCGCGGGCGCGGCGTTCGAAGAGCTGAAACCCCACCGCCATCTCGAGATCGGCCACCAGCCGGCTCACGGCGGGCTGGGTGATGTGGAGGACCTCGGAGGCAGCGGTGGCGGAACCGAATTCAATGGCCGCCCGGAAGGCCTCAATCTGCCGTAAATTCATACGCATAGCCCAAACTATAACATTTAGGCATGGTTTATCCAGTTAATACGATTGGCTATTATCCAGGACATATCCGATGATCCTGCGACAATTTAGCACACCCGCGAAATCCAATGATTTTTGAAATCCATGACAGGGGATGTCCGAGATGAAAACACTTAGGCTTGAAAATACCTCACCGTTCCAGGGCCTGGCCGAACTGGTCGCCGACAAGGAAGGGTTATTCGAAAAAGAAGGTCTCACCATCGAATGGGTGGACCGTATGGCCGGAATCGACACCGAGACCCATACAGACATTACGGATCCGAAAGGTCTCAACCCGCATGTGAGCCATGGCAAGATGTTCGAGCAGGGCAAGGCCGACATGTACAACGCCTGCGAATGGGGCAACTACTGCCGCGTTCAGGACACCAGCGTGCAAAGCGGGCGGCAGGTTGGCCGTCGTGCCATTGTGACCTTTGCCGGTCTCGTCGTCCGGCCCGACTCCGAGGTTTATACGCCGCAGCAGATGGCCGGCAAGCTGGTCGGCGTGCCATTTTATTTTGGCACCCATTACCTTGCCCTCCACATGCTCGAAGGATTCCTGCCGCGCGATCAAATCAAGCTTTGCAGCTCGCCCAATGGCTCGCGCCATCGCTATGACGCCATGATGTCCGGTCAGGTCGAGGCGACCACTCTGACAGAACCGTATCTGACGCTCGCCGAGAAGAATGGGTGCAGGATAATCTGCTCCGCCTTCTATCACGGCACCGAAGTGGCGTCCGACAAGATCGATGCCGATACCTATGCGAGCTTTAACATTGCGGTTCGCGAGGCGGTGAAGCGGATAAATGCGGATAAGGAGAAATATCTCCAGTACTTCATTGATTGTCACAAGGACAAGGACCCCGACATCGAGAAATTGACAGCGGGCGATCTTCGGGCCAGCCGCATCGTGATGGTCGACCCGGCACCGATCCCCGATTGGGAACTGGAAGCCACCGGCAACTGGATCAAGAGCTGGGGCATGCTGGAAGAGACTGAGGACCACATGGATCTGGTCAATATGGACGTCCAGAAGGGCGGTCACGCCGCGGCGGAATAAACCGCGCGTGCAGTAAAAAAATGGCAGGGGATATTTCCCCTGTCCATTGCTGTTTCCGGATCAATGCCCGACGAAGCCAAGGGAGGCTTTCAAATGACAAAACTGACGTTGGAAACCACAGCACCATTTCAGGGTCTCGCTGAACTGGTCGCCTATGAGGAAGGTCTGTTCGAGGCAGAAGGTATCCAGGTGGAATGGGCCGACCGCGAGAAGGGGGTCGACAAGACCGTCCACCAGGACGTGACCAGCCCTGACGGGGTCAATCCGTTCGCCAGCCACGGCAAGCTCTTCGAAGAGGGTAAGGCGGATATGTATAACGCCTGTGAGTGGGGCAATTACTGCCGCGTCCAGGATACCAATCAGGGCGGGCGGCAGCTGGGCCGCCGGGCCATCGTGTGCTTCGCCGGTCTTTATGTTGCTCCCGATTCCGATATCTATACCGCCCAGCAACTGGTCGATCGAAACGTTGGCGCGCCGTTTTATTTCGGCACCCATTATCTGATCCTGCACATGCTCGAAGGCTTCATGCCGCGGGACAAAATCAAGTTGGTGCGCGCGCCCAACGGGTCAAAATACCGTTTCGATGCTCTGATGAACGGCGAATATGACGCCACCTGCCTGACAGAGCCCTATGCGAGCCTGGCCGAGAAAATGGGCTGCCGCATGGTAACGTCGTCGTTCCTGCATGGCACCGAAGTGGCATCGGACAAGGTCGATACGGAGACCTATGCCAAGTTCAACCGGGCGGTGAAGGAAGCGGTCAAACGCATCAATTCCGACCGCTCGGCCTACATGCATTACTTCCTCGATTATTACAAAGGCAAGGATCCGCGTATCGAGGCGATGGATGTGAGCGATCTGCGCGAATCCCGCGTGGTGGTGGTCGACCCCGCGCCTATCCCGGAGGAGGAAGCGCAACGGACCGCCGACTGGATCAAGAGCTGGGGCATGCTGAAGGAAACCGACGATGCCTCCGATCTCATCAATATGGAGGTGCAGACCGGCGCGCACGCGGCCGCCGAGTAGGCTTTTTTCGAGCAGCGAACAGAAGGGCGGGGCATCAATCCCCGCCTTTTTTCGTTGTCCCCGCCGGTTCTCGACATTCATGGGGTATTTCACGGCGCCGCGATTCCGGTTATGTAAAACCCTATCCGGCGATTGTCATAATGACGAAACAGACCCACCTTACGGGTAGCCTGTTGGGCCTGATTGCGACGCGAAAGGGATTGAGCCATTAGTCAGCACATTAAACGGCGGCAGAGCGTGCCGGTGCCGGTCGGCAATGTGACCATCGGCGGCGAGGCGCCGGTTGTGGTGCAATCCATGACCAATACGGATACGGCGGATGTCGCCTCGACCACCGAACAGGTGGCGCAGCTCGCGCGCGCCGGATCGGAGCTGGTTCGCATTACCGTCGACCGCGAGGAATCAGCCGAGGCCGTGCCCCATATTCGCGACGGGCTGGTGAAGTTGGGCGTGGACGTGCCCATCGTTGGCGATTTTCACTATAACGGCCACACGCTGCTGACAAAATATCCGGCCTGCGCGGAAGCCCTTGCAAAGTATCGCATCAATCCCGGCAATGTGGGCTTTCGCGAAAAGCGCGATGTCCAGTTTTCGACCATGGTTGAGGTGGCGCTGAAATACGACAAGCCGGTGCGTATCGGCGTGAACTGGGGCAGTCTCGATCAGGAACTGCTCACCCATCTCATGGATGAAAACGCCGCCCTGGCAACGCCAAGGGAGGCGACCGATATCACCCGTGAAGCCATGATTCAGTCCGCTCTGCTGTCGGCGCAGCGCGCCGAAGATATTGGTCTTGGCGCCCATCGCATCATCATCTCCTGCAAGGTGTCGGACGTGCAGGATCTAATCTCGGTTTACAGCGATCTGGCCGGCCGGTGTTCCTACGCGCTGCATCTCGGGCTGACCGAGGCCGGCATGGGATCGAAGGGTATCGTGGCATCCACCGCGGGCATGGCGGTGCTTTTGCAACAGGGGATTGGCGACACCATCCGCGTCTCCCTCACCCCGGAACCCGGCGGCGACCGTTCCCGCGAGGTGATCGTCGCTCAGGAAATGCTGCAGACCATGGGGCTGCGATCCTTTCTTCCGCTGGTGACAGCCTGTCCCGGCTGTGGCCGGACCACGAGCACCGTGTTCCAGTCTCTTGCCAGCAAGATTCAGTCTCATATCCGCGAAAGCATGCCCCAGTGGCGCGAGACCTATGTCGGTGTCGAGGAAATGAACGTCGCCGTGATGGGCTGCATCGTCAACGGCCCGGGAGAAAGCAAACATGCCGATATCGGCATCAGCCTGCCCGGTACCGGCGAGGAACCCGCCGCGCCGGTCTTTATCGACGGGCAAAAGGCCATGACGCTGCGCGGCGCGGGTATCGCCGAGGAATTCCAGCAGATTGTCGATTCCTATATCGACAGCCACTACGAAAAGCGCGTGTCTTGACACAAAGTAAATTGCGCGCCAGCCCGCTCCCCCTCCCGGCCACCCCGAGGATACTACCGTT
>JABJKO010000155.1 GCA_018660305.1 Rhodospirillaceae bacterium | reverse complement strand
GGGGTATCCATCAAAAAGATGATCGGCAGATGAAAGGCGTTGCACAGATCCATGAAGTGGCGGTGCTTGGCGCCGGCGACGGCCGTGATGGCGCCCGCCATGACATTCGGCTGATTGGCGATGATACCCACCGCGTGGCCCCCCATGCGGGCCAGACCGGTGATCATCATCTTGGCGAATTCCGGCTTGATGGCAAAAAAGCTGTCCCGGTCCACCACCCTCTCGATGATCTTCATCATGTCGTAGGGGCGGCGGCGGTTGGCGGGCAGGATATCGCCCAAGGTTTCCTCCCGCCGGTCCGGGCTGTCGTCCGTCGCGACATACGGCGGGTACTGATAGGCATTGGTCGGCATGTAGGAGAGATAGCGGCGGATCTGGGCTATGGCGTCGTGATCATCCGTGGCCCGGTTGTCGGCCACGCCGGAGACCCGGCAGTGCAGATCGGCGCCGCCGAGTTCTTCTTTCGTGACGTCCTGTCCCGTGCCCATCTTGACCAGGGGCGGCCCGCCCGCGGCCAGCATGCCCGTGCCCTCGACCATGACGATGAATTCCATCATCGCCGGCAATAACGAGCTATCGCCCGCACACGGTCCCATGACGCCGGCGATCTGTGGCGTTACGCCGGACAGCTTGGCCACCTCCATGAAATGATGCATGGGCGCCAGGCCCTGGCCGATGAATTCGTCCGTGCGCGCCCCGGCGCCGTCAAACAGCCAGACCACGGGCAGTTTGTCCCGCTGGGCCAGCTCGATAATGCGGTTCTTCTTGGCGAAGTTATTGATGCCAAGAGAACCGCCCAGCACCGTGAAATCCTCCGCCACCACCGCCGCCGGGCGGCCGTCGATCCTGCCGAAACCGGCGATGACGCCGTCGGCGGGGGTATGCTTATTGGGGATCGTGGTGACGGGCGTGTGCACGTGGGTGGCCAGCTGCCCGATCTCTTCCAACGTGTCGGCATCAAACAGCAGATCGACGCGTTCGCGCGCCGTCAGCTTGCCCTGGTTATGCTGCCGCGCCATGCGCTCGGTGCCGCCATGCTCCAGACTAACCGCCTGTCGCTGCCGCAGTTCCTCGATCAGATCTTTCATGGGGAGGCCTCACGCTTACTGTATGCTAAGACCCCATGGTGCCCGCCGAGCGGGCCAAGGGCAAGGCCGCTCATGCTGTTCAGCCGGATATGTCCGATATACCTTCAGCTTCAAGCATTTTTTTTGGAAATTGCGAACGATCGGGTTTTGACCCATTTCGGACTTGGGAACCGTCACTTCGCTGCCAATCCCGCCTTTGCCAGCAAATGGCGGTATGTCTCCGCATATTCCGGGTGGAGATGGGGGACCATGGTTTCGAAAGTCGCCAAGGTGAAATCAGGCCAATTGAGGTGCAACGCATCGATGGCGCGACGAGCTTCGTCTTCTTGTCCGGCCCCCGCCAACGCCGCCGCCAACAGAAGATTTTGCCAAACAGTATCATTTCGTTCGAAAATCGCCTTTTTCATATACTCGACAGCGTCTTGGTGGTCGCCTGACAAAAGGCTGCTGTTCGCCCTGACGGTAAGCATCCCATAACGCAACGGATCCCGCGGACTAAGCCGCAACGCCGTTTCGACGACTGCTTTGGCCTCCGCCGCCCTGCCATACCACATCAACGCCAGGCTAAGACCGTAATAGGCGTGGGCGAAGCTTGGATTGATATCCAGAGATTTTTCCAGTTCCGCGATCGCCTGTTCGCCGTCACCGCTCAGGGTCAGCATCCGGCCAAGCACAAAGTGCGCAAAGCCCTCCTTGTCATCGAGCAGGACCGCCTTTCGCGCCACTTCGAGCCCCTCGGCGATATCCTCTTGCGGGTTTTTGCTGAAGCCCTGAAACACCGCTGTGTAGCGGGTGTAAGCTATCCCCGAATAGGCCAAGGCGAAGTCCGGGTCCGCTTCTGCCGCCTGTTTGAACAGCGTCGTGGCGCTGGCATTGTCGGCTGCATTATACCGGTAAAAATGCCAAAAGCCCCTTTGATACAGATCCCAGGCCGTCAGATTGGCGGGCGGTTTGCGGCGGGAACGTTCGATTTCGCTTGCCCGCAATTCGCTGTCGATGCGGGCGGTGATGGTTTCCGTTATCTCGTCCTGCAGATCGAATATATCGGCCAATTCCCGGTCATAGCGCTCCGCCCAGAGGTGATCGTTGTCCTCGGTATCGATCAACTGCGCCGTTACCCTGATCCGGTTGCCGGCCTTTCGAACACTGCCTTCCAGGACGTAACGAACGCCCAATTCCTTGCCGACCTGGCTGATATCGACAGCGCGGCCCTTGTAGGTAAAGGAAGAGTTGCGCGCGATGACCATCAGCCAGTTTGCCTTGGAAAGGGCCGTGATGATGTCCTCGCTAATTCCGTCGGAGAAATATTCCTGTTCAGGGTCGCCCGACATATTGTCGAAGGGCAGAACCGCGATAGAAGGTTTGTCGGGCAGCGCCAGGGTTTCATTTCCGGCGGCTGACAGTACGGTAAGCCCGTCAGTCTGACTTGTCGGTAACCAGCGCCAGACCCTGACCGGGCGCGTTATGTTCTTGACTTGGATTTCGCCCAGATCATCGAATGAAACATCGATGCGGTCGCGAACATGTTCCAATACGGTTTGCGAGATGCAGACACCACCGGCGTCGGCGAGCGCTTCCAGGCGGGCGGCAATATTGACGCCGTCGCCCAATAGATCGTCGCCATCAGCCATCACGTCGCCTAGGTTAATACCAATACGGTATTCAATCTTCTGATCGGCGGAAATTTCGTGATTTCTTTCGGCCATGCCGTCCTGGATAGCCAGGGAACAACGCACCGCTTCCACCGCGCTTGGAAACTCAAACAAAAAGCTGTCGCCTGCTGTGTTGGCGATCCGGCCGTGATGTTTGGCTAGTAGAGGTTCGATGAGTTCAACTCGGTGACTGCGCTGGGCCGCAAGGGCGCCTTCTTCGTCAATCCCGACCAAGCGCGAAAAGCCTGCAATGTCTGCAGCGACTATTGTAGTCAGCCTGCGTTGGGTTCCCTCCGACATGGCGGGAGTTTAACGGTTGGAGTTCAGCTAATCCATGCGTGATTGTCGCGGGCGCTGAATTGCGGCTTATGGCACGAATGGTGCATCAACCGTCGTCAAGCTGATGTCCGCATTTGACCTGGCTTCTTGTGGCCGACCACGGTCGCAATTGGACTCGCTTTACCGTGTCATCGTGATCCGGGCGTTCAGGCGGAAATGAAATTCCTTTGCAATTTGCCGTTTCAGCCGGATATGTCCGCTATACCCTCAGCTTCGGGTATTTTATTAGATATTCCTAACGGTCGGGTTTTGCCCCAAATCAGCCATAGCCCTATCTTTCCCCTCTTGGCCTTGCGAAAGTAATGCCGGGCGCATTTGAACAAGGCCCGATCAATCAACTTCGATGGGAGATGTGCCGGTATGACGATGATTGTGGATTTCTACTACACCATGCGCTCGCCATACAGTTATCTGACGACGCCGCGGTTAACGGAACTGGCGAACACATACGACCTCATATTCAATTTGCGCCCGGTGTATCCCTTGGCCGTGAGCGACCCGACATTTTTTCCGCGCACCGATCCCCAGTGGGTCGCCTACCTTTCCAAGGATACGGTACGTACCGCGCGGCGTCTGGAAATTCCCTTTCGCTGGCCGCCGCGGCCCGACCCGATCGTGCAGGATATGACGACCCGAAAAGTGGCTGACGAACAGCCCTATATTGTTCGTCTCACCCGGCTGGCTCAAATCGCGGCGGAACGGGGGCGCGGCTTGGAGTTTGTTACCTCGGTGAGTGCATTGATTTTTTCGCCCGACATTGATGGCTGGGACAAAGGCGATCATCTGGCCAAGGCGGTGGCGCGTGCCGGCCTGGATTTGGCGGAGATGGACACCCTTATCGAACAGGACGCGGACCGGCTCGAAGCCGCCATAGCCGATAACCGCCAGGCACAGTTGGCCGCGGGCCATTGGGGCGCCCCGCTCTTTATCCACAGCGGCGAAATATTTTTCGGTCAGGACCGCATCGTCGACCTGGTTTGGTATTTAAAAACGCAGGGCCTGCAACAACGTGAGGCCTAGATTTCAATTAAAGCGCATTCATTTTGTGCCGAATGGGACACAACACCCCATTGATCGAACCACCCTGGCGCAAAGGATTGCAATTGGCACATACCGCTGGTCATAGGCCTGATTGGCAGCTTCCGCTTTCACCTCGGCTTCAGGCATCGACCGGACTTATTTGTCAGGGTAGGAAATTCTGTGGCGGCCCTGGGAAAATGCGGGCCTGGACGATCGTTTCAAAAGCATGGGCGAAGCTGATCAACCTGCCTTCGGACCATGGCCCCGCAAAGAATGATATCCCTACCGGTAGTTCACTGACATTGCCCATTGGAACAGTGATGCCGGCATATCCGGCAACCGCTGCCTGGCAGGCGCTGCTGCCCAGACTGTTATCGCCATTGACCCAATCGATAGCCCAAGCGGCACAAGTCGTTGGTGCCACGAGTGCCTGCAGGTCGTGTTCGTGCATGATCCTGTCGATCCCGCCCTCGCGGGTGAGCCGATGGCAGGCAGCCAGGGCATCCAGATAGCTCTTGTCTTGAAGGCCGCCGGTTTCTTCCGCCTTGATCAGCGTTTCCTGGCCAAAATGCGGCATGACCCGGTCGGCATGAGCTTCGTTGAAAGCGATCAGATCGGCTAGAGAGCTAATCGGAGCGTCCGGCCCGAGGCTGACCAAATAGGCGTTCAGGCCGACCTTGAATTCGGTTCGCAAAACGATCAGCTCGTGCGGACGAAGTTCGGCTCGTGGCGCCAGGGACAAGCCGTCCGTTAGTTTGGCGCCGGCATCCTTAAGCGCCCTCAGCGCGTCTTCGAAGACAGCATCGACCCTGTCATGGAAGCCGGCATAATTGCGCACAACGCCGATCCGTGCGCCGCGCAAACTGTCCGGGTCGAGAAAAGTCGTGTAGTCCGTTTCGGCCCTCGCGTCGGCTTCAGCAGTCGCGGGATCAGCTGCGTCACTTCCAGCCATCGCGGACAGTAAATGGGCTGCGTCAGCAACGGTTCGGCCCATCGGTCCGGCAGTGTCCTGGCTTGCCGCAATTGGGATGATGCCTCTGCGACTGACCAGTCCTATCGTGGGCTTGATGCCGACAACAGCGTTCATGGCTGAAGGACCAACAATCGAGCCATCGGTTTCTGTGCCGACGGCACCCGCACAGTAGCCACGCGCGGTCGCCACTGCGGAGCCTGAGCTGGAGCCGCCAGGGGATCGGTCTAGGGCGTAGGCATTGCGAACTTGCCCACCCCGGCTCGACCAGCCGCTGGAGGACCGGGTCGAGCGGAAATTGGCCCACTCACTGAGATTGGTTTTGCCCAGCAACACCGCACCGGCATTGCGCAATCGAGTGACGACATGGCTATCGGTCGGGGCAATCGATCCATCCAACGCGAGAGAGCCAGCGGATGTCATCATGTTATCGCTGGTGTTCAAATTGTCTTTGACCAATATCGGCACACCGTGGAGCGGTCCCCGCACGCGGCCTTCAGCGCGCTCACGGTCCATAGCATCCGCTATCTCATCGGCGTCCGGATTGAGGAAGGCGACTGCATTGAAGGCGCTATCGTTAGACGCAATGATCTGGCGAAAATCTTCAACAAGATCTTTCGAAGTCATCGCACCGGATTGCATCAATGCTGCAAGTTCCTGGATCGTTGTGTCCGTCAGCTCCATCATCTTTTCATGGTGTTACCTTGCGGGCTACCAATGTGCGCCCTCACCAGCCCTTTTTAGCGACGATCAAGCCGGAAATCTATGCGCCTCATATGCGGGGCCGAATGCCCGCTATTGGCATTCTTCGAGCATCAACCTTCGCTACGACCGTTTCCGCAATGTGGCCGCTAGCCGACCATCGTCATCAGATCAATAATTCGGCGGCACATCGCGTTGTAGTAATTGCCTACCTTCTGTGCCTGGCGATCCATTCTTCAGCGATATCTTGGGGTCTGGCTTCACGCATTACATACGAAAATCTTCATGTCGCAGTTTGACCCGGAGTGGACCATTGACTGTTATTCCGGCAAACCCGCCTTCTTTAGTAACCGATCAGGTGGTCGAGTTCGCCTTGCTCGCGAAATGGCCAGATCATCGGCACTTGATCAAGTTTCATATCCGGGCTGATCTTCAGCGCCGCTTCTACCTCGGCACTTGCCGCCTCGACCTTGCCTAATGCCGTCAGTGCAGCGGCTAGCATTAAACGGGCCCACGGCCAACCGGGCGCTTGTGTAACCGCCTGGGAGAAGGCAAGTTCCGCCTTGTCATATTGCCGTAGTACGAAATAGGCCCTGCCACGATGATGCGGATAGACCGGCGGATGATGAGGGTCGAGACGCATGGCAATTTCCAACTGTTCCAACGCTTCTTCCGGCTGACCGGCGAACACCAGTGCGTTAGCAAGATTAGCCCTGGTCCGGGCTTCATTGGGGTTCAATTCGAGCGCATGCTGGAGGCTAGCGATCGCCAAATCGTGACTGTGCTGCCAAACCTGACAAAGTCCGAGCACGTTGTAGGCAAAAAAATTGTGATCATCTAACTCCACAGCGGATTGAGCGCTTTTGTATGCCGCTTGAAGCGTGCCCTCCGGGTCTTCCGGCCAACGCGACGTAAAGGATACTAATTGCGTTTGAGCGACTATCGCATGCGCCTGCGCATAGTTTGGATCCAGTTCTATGGCCTCCTGCGCCTGACTTCGTGCCTCAGTATATCGTGTGCGGTCCGGGCTCGATATTTTAGCCGATGCCTGTAGACACTTGTCATAGGCATCAAGACTGGTCGGAGCCTTGCGGCGGGACTGAAGCAATTCGAAGGCTTGGATGCTCCGGCCCATTGCGCTGACGATCTGTGCGGTTATTTCGTCTTGTACCGCGAAGATGTCGACCAATTCGCGATCAAAGCGTTCAGCCCAGATGTGACCGCTGGTATTTGCTTCGATCAGTTGGGCCGTCACGCGAATTCGGCTGCCAGCTTTTCGGACGCTACCCTCGAGCATAAACCGCACGCCGAGATCGTTGGCCACCTGCATCAGGTCGACGGATTTTCCTTTGTAAACGAAAGATGAGTTTCGCGCGATGACCAGAAAATCGGGATAGCGTGATAACTCGGTGATGATGTCCTCTGTGATGCCATCAGAGAAATATTCCTGCTCCGGGTCGCCCGACATGTTGTCAAACGGCAGCACCGCGATCGAGGGTTTGTCCGACAGGGGCGGCGCGTCCTTATCCATATCGGCGGCGGGGGCTTGGTTATCAGGCGACCAGCGCCAAATGTGGACCGGACGATCAATGTTTTTGACGTCGTGTTCACCATCGTCGCTGAACGCAACGTCGAGCTTGCCGCTCACCTGTTCATAAACGTTGCCGGATATGGCTATGCCGCCGCTATCGGCGATCGCCTGCAGTCGGGCCGCGACATTGACCCCGTCGCCAAAAATGTCGTCGCCGTCCATCACGACTTCGCCGATATTGACGCCGATCCGTAGCAACATACGGCGTTCTTCCGGCAACTCGGCATTGCGCTCAATCATCCCGCGCTGCACGGCAATCGAACTTTCCACCGCCGCCACGGCGCTGGCGAATTCCACCAGGATACTATCGCCGGCGGTCCCAACCACGCGGCCGCCATATTGCTCGATTACAGGGTTCCAAAGCTCAGAGCGGTGCGCCCGCATAGCCGCCAGCGTGCCGGTCTCGTCCGCGCCCATTAGGCGCGAATAGCCGACTACGTCAGCGGACATGATCGCCGCCAGCTTGCGTTGCGTTCCCTCTGTCATAGTAACAGTCTACCGCCGGGTGTTTAGCTAATCCATGCGTGATCGTCGATGCGCTGGTGTCGCTTTCTGGCACATCTCGAGGATCAGGCGGCTACAGGCGCATGTGCGCAGACAACCTAGCTTCGAGCACAGTTTTAGATAACAACAACAGATCGAAAACGACCCCGAACGTTCATTCTGGCAATCCGATCGCGCGTAGACCATCGGCAAATCGTTTCAACGCATCCGCATCCCTAATCAACTGTAGCCCGATCAAATGGCCCAAGCGCAAATCTGGAGCAAGCATGGCAGCTTCTTTGACTGCTGCCTTGGCTTCGCTCATTCGTCCGATTTGACCCAAGATATATGCCCGTAACAGCCAGCCTTGAATGTGCGTGGGTTCACTTTCAATAATTTCATCCAAAAAAGTCAGCGCCTCGGCGAACTCACCAACAAGTGCTAGCGTTCGCGCCAATCCGTTCTTGTACCAGTTCGGACAAATGGGATTGAGCGACATAGCCGCCCGGTATTGATCGACCGCCGCCTCATAGTTCCCCGCATGAAAAAGCGAATAGGCGTAGAATGCCCGGACGTCGGCGTTTCCGGGATGTAGTTCGACGCCTCGCTGTGCGATAACGATGCCTTCTTCGTAGCGCCCGAGTGCCGCAGCAACCATAGCGCTCAGACCGTTCGACCATGAGACTGTATCATCGAGCGCCATGGCACGCTGGGCACACTCATCTGCCCGTACGAATTTTGCCTCCGTATCACCGGTATAGCCCAGCCGACCATCCCACCAATAGGAAAAGCCGAGAGTGACCCAGGCTTGGGCGTAGTTCGGATCCAGCTTTAGCGCCTTTTCTGCCAAATCCCGCGCTTCCAAATAGTCCTTTGTGTTGAAACGCGTTTGAAGCTCCATCGCCCTGACACAGAGATGCCAGGCTTCGACATCGCTGGTGCCGCGCGACCAGACCAGCGCTTCTTCTCCGTCAGTGAGCTTGACGCGAAGTGCTGTGACGATTTCCTTGGTAATCTCATCCTGGATATCGAAGATATCGTCGACAGAGCGGTCGAAACGTTCTGCCCAGAGATGACTTCCGTCGGTGGCGTCAATC